>NZ_JARVTA010000008.1:0-221127 GCF_030208915.1 Arthrobacter sp. efr-133-TYG-104 | reverse complement strand
GGCCCTGGAAAAACACCTGGTCCCCGCCCGAGGGGTGGTCCTTGCCCCGGAAGAAATGATTGAACCCGACCTCATACAGGGTCGCAGCACCGGCGTAGGTGGAAATATGCCCGCCCACACCAATATCAGAACGCTGCGCACGATGAACCATCACCGCAGCGTTCCACCGCATATACGCCCGATACCGGCGCTCGAACTCCTCGTTCCCCGGGAACTGAGCCTCCTGATCCACCGGGATCGTGTTCACATAATCAGTGGTCGTCACCATCGGCACACCCACCGACCTCGCACCAGCACGCTGCAACAAACTCCGCATAATGTACTGGGCACGCTCGGTACCCTGCTCCGCGATCAACGCATCAAGGGACTCAATCCACTCAGCAGTCTCTTCCGGATCACGATCAGGCAGCTGGGCAGTCAACCCGCTGAGGATGTCTGAGGTCTCTTCTCCTACAGCCACGTCCAACCTCTCTTCATTGAATGTATGGGCGCTTTAGTGTGGAGCGCTCAATGGTCTCGCAGTAATCTCGTATTGTGAGAATAAAATTCTGTAATTCGAGATTACGCAGGGCGTTCGACGGCGTCAACACGAGCCACTGTCTGCGAAGCGGAAAGCTCATGCGGCAAGTTCCAGCAACGAAATGTGACCCGCCCTACAGTGCAAACGTCGTCGGCGAACCTTGACTGCACGTGATCTGAGTCATAGAGTGTTTTCACTATTCAATAACTAGTTTCCGTAATGTGGAAACAGTACGAAGTGGAGATCCACGATGCAGACGACTTCATCAGTCGGCGTCTCTGAGACTCCGGACGACAGTACAGGGGCCGCACCCATCCACCGTTCGGTGGGCAACACGGACCTCTGTGCCATTGCTTCCGAAGCCACGGACCGTACCATCAGCCCGAGCCTTTACAACACCGACCTCGCTCCCACTAAGGCCGCAGGCCGCAAATGGACGAGCTACAGCATCTTTACCCTCTGGGCCAATGACGTCCACAGCCTGGGTAACTATGCTTTTGCCATTGGCCTCTTCTCCTTGGGATTGGGAGGTTGGCAGATTCTCGTGGCACTCGGCATTGGCGCCGTGCTGCTCTTTACCCTCCTCACTTTCTCCGGGTTCATGGGACAAAAGACCGGCGTCCCTTTCCCTGTCATGAGCCGCATCAGCTTCGGCATTCGCGGAGCACAAATTGCCAGCCTGATCCGTGGCGCCGTCGCGGTCGCATGGTTCGGTATCCAGACGTACCTGGCCTCGGTGGTTCTCCGGGTCATGCTCGTCGCAATCTCCCCGGATTTGAAGCATTTGGACAGTAACTCCATCCTCGGCCTGTCCACGTTGGGCTGGTTTGCCTTCGTAGGCCTGTGGATCGTGCAACTGGTCATCGTCAGCTTCGGCATGGAGATGATCCGTAAGTACGAGGCGTTCGCGGGGCCCATTATCTTGGCCACCATGGCCGCAATCGCCGTCTGGGTCTTCATCAACGCCGGCGGCGCCATCCAATGGTCCGGGATCAAAGGCCTGGAAGGCGGCGAAATGTGGCTCACTATTTTCGCCGGCGGCGCACTGTGGGTCTCCATTTATGGCACGTTCGTCCTGAACTTCTGCGATTTCACCCGGTCTTCGGTGACCAGGAAGTCGATTGTCAAGGGGAACTTCTGGGGCATCCCGATCAACATGCTCGTCTTCGGTGCAATCGTCGTGATCATGGCCGGTGGCCAGTACAAGATCAACGGCACTATCATCCAGAGCCCGTCGGACATTGTTCAGAGCATTCCCAACACCCTGTTGCTGGTCCTGGCCTGCCTGGCACTGCTGATCCTGACCATCGCCGTGAACCTGATGGCGAACTTCGTGGCTCCCGTATATGCTCTGACCAACTTGTTCCCGCGGCACCTGAACTTCCGCAAGGCGGCTTGGGTCAGTGGAACCATTGGCCTGGTCATCCTCCCGTGGAACCTCTACAACAACCCGATCGTCATCGTGTACTTCCTGGGCGGTCTCGGCGCGTTGCTGGGCCCGTTGTTCGGAGTGGTCATGGCCGACTACTGGCTGGTGCGTCGGGGCAAAGTCAACGTCCCTGAGCTCTACACCGATGATCCACAGGGCGCCTACTTCTACAAGCGTGGCGTCAACCCCAAGGCCATCATCGCGCTGCTTCCGGCAGCAGCCTTGGCGCTGGCCATCGCGTTTGTTCCCGGATTGGCGGGAGCGGCACCGTTCGCCTGGTTCATTGGAGCCGGCGTCGGGGCTCTCACGTACTTCGCCGTCGCGGACAAGAAGCAAGTCCACCACGATGTTTCCGGCGAGCCGATCGCCGTCGCCAGCAACCACTGACCCGTCCGATATCCAGCGCGCCGCCCGTCCCGCCCTCACCGGCCGGGGCGGGCGCAGCCGTTGAAAGGAAACCCATGCGCATCCTCGTTGCAAACGTCAACACCACCCAGTCGATGACCGATTCCATTGCAGCCCAAGCCCGCGCCGTCGCGGCTCCGGGAACTGAGATCATCGGCATAACTCCCCGCTTCGGCGCCGACTCCTGCGAAGGCAATTTCGAAAGCTACCTTGCAGCCATCGCCGTCATGGACGCGGTGGTGAACTACCCCGAACCGTTCGACGCCGTCATCCAGGCCGGGTACGGCGAGCACGGGCGCGAGGGGCTCCAAGAATTGCTCGACGTGCCCGTGGTGGATATCACCGAGGCCGCGGCCAGCACAGCGATGTTCCTCGGCCACAAATATTCCGTGGTAACCACCTTGGACCGTGCCGTTCCCTTGATAGAAGACCGGCTGAAATTGGCCGGGCTGGATGCCCGCTGCGCTTCTGTGCGGGCAAGCGGCGTGGCGGTGCTGGAACTCGAGGAGTTCCCCGAACGCGCTGTTGAGGCGATCGTTGGGCAGGCGGAGGAGGCCGTGACCAAGGACAAGGCCGAGGTTGTGGTCCTTGGCTGCGGTGGCATGGCCGGTCTCGATGAGCAGATCCGCCAGCGGACCGGCGTTCCAGTGGTGGATGGGGTAGCCGCCGCGGTGACCATCGCAGAGTCGCTGGTTCGCCTCGGGCTGACCACGTCCAAGGTCCGAACCTACGCCACACCACGGCCGAAGGCTGTCATAGGCTGGCCCATGACAGCGGCCCCTTCAGCACAAGCCGCACGCTAAGTCCGCAGGAGCCAGACATATGAATCAGCCACGCCCGCCCGCGGCCCCGAGGGTCGCCGTCGTTACCGGAGCCGGTTCAGGTATCGGCAGGGCCGTCGCCCGGCTCATGCTGGCGGCAGGATATCGCGTTTCTTTGGCGGGGCGACGGGAGGCCCAGCTACTGGAAACGGCAGGGGATCACCCGGACGCGCTTGTGGTTCCGTGCGACGTGACCGAGTCCGACGACGTCGAGCGGCTCTTCGACGTTGTCCGCGAACGCTGGGGCCGGGTTGATGTCCTGTTCAACAATGCAGGCGTTTTCGGACCGGCCGGAGACGTGGGGGAGATCGGCCGTGATGAGTGGGAAGCTACCCTGCGCGTGAACGTCACGGGGTCCATGCTCTGTGCCGCCGAGGCCGTGCGGACCATGAAGGCCCAGGTGCCCCAAGGTGGGCGCATCATCAACAATGGTTCCATTTCTGCGCATTCGCCGCGTCCTCGGTCCGTTGCGTACACCGTGACCAAACACGCGATGACCGGGTTGACCAAGAGCATTGAGTTGGACGGGCGTGAATTCGGGATCACCTGCGGGCAGATCGACATCGGCAACACCCGCACGGAGATCATGGATACTATCGGGGTCGGCTCCGGCGCGCTCCAAGCCGATGGCAGCAGGCGCGTGGAGCCGATGTTCCCTGTGGAGGACGCTGCCCGGGCCGTGCTGATGATGGCGGATATGCCGGCGTCGGCGAGTATTGGTTCCCTGGTGGTGACGGCTGCCGGCATGCCTTTCGTCGGCCGCGGCTAGCCCGCCCAGCCCACCCTCCTGTACCGCAACCACCCACTTTGAAACCCGCCTGCCCGCGGCACGCCTGAGAAGGGGTGTGTCGCGGGTTTTTCGGCGTCAAAGTGGGTGGTGGAGGTACGCCCCTGACTTTCCCAACCAAATATTACTTCCATAATATGGAAACTAGATTTCCCCTTGCGGAATGATGTGAGCCGGATTACATTGAAAACATCCCCCGAAAATGTGGGGCTGTTCCCAAACTGATTGGTTCAGATCAATGAAGATCCCAGACCCCGCGGCGCTGAAGGCGAGTTCGGCCCCGCAGAAGAAAAAGCGGCTGTACCAGTCGCTCTTTTTTCAAATCCTGATCGCCGTCGTCGCAGGTGTGCTCATCGGTCATTTTTGGCCGAACATCGGGTCCGCCCTCCGGCCACTGGGTGATGGATTCATTCAACTCATCAAAATGATCATCGCCCCGCTGATTTTCCTGGTGATCGTCACCGGAATTTCAGCAGTCGGCGACGTCAAGGCGGTCGGTAGGGTCGGGGTCAAAGCACTCCTGTACTTCACCTGTGCCACCGTTTTCGCCCTTGTCTTCGGACTCATCGTGGGCAACCTGGTTCAACCGGGCGCAGGCCTGAACATTGACCCGTCCACGCTGTCCCAGGATGCCCTGAACGCGAAGACCGGTACTGCAGTTCCCAAGGATGCGGCTGCGTTCATCCTGGATATCATCCCCACCAGCGTCATCGGGGCGTTCGCGAGCAACAGTTTGCTCCAGGTCCTGTTTTTCTCCGTCTTTTTCGGAGCGGCCATCGTGGTCATCGGCCGTGAGCGGTGCCTGCCCGTCATCAGCCTCATGGAAACGCTGTTGGAACTGATCTTCAAGATCATGTCCTGGATCATGAAGGTCGCCCCTCTAGGCGCCTTCGGTGCCATGGCCTTCATTATTGGGCAATACGGCGTAGGCACCCTGGGTACTTACGCGTTGTTGATTGCTTCCTGCTACGGTGCGGCGCTCATCTTCATTGGCCTGCTGTTCCTGGTGGCGTGGAGTTTCGCCCGCGTGCCGCTATGGCAGTTCCTGAAGTACACCCGCGAAGAATTCCTCTTGGCACTCGGTACGGCCTCTACCGAAGCCGTCATGCCACGCATCATGACCAAGCTGACCAACGCCGGCTGCTCCCGGGCCACCACCGGACTGGTGGTTCCTACCGGCTATTCCTTCAATCTCGACGGCGCCGCGATCTACCTTTCGATCTCGCTGCTGTTTTTGGCCCAGGCATTCGGCCACCACTTGGACCTCGGCCAGCAGTTGGCCGCACTGGGAGTGCTGCTCCTGACCTCCAAGGGCATGGCCGGCGTTCCGGGGTCCTCATTCCTGGCACTCTCAGCCACAGCCGCCGCGCTCGGTATCTTCCCGGTGGCCGGCGTCGCCCTCCTTCTCGGAGCCGACCGGCTCATGGACTCCATGCGGGTGGTGGTGAACCTCTTGGGCAACTGCGTAGCGACGTTTATCGTGGCCAAGTGGGAGGGGCAGTTTGACCGCAGCGTCATGGTGCGCGCTTTCAATGGCGAAATCACCAACGAGGACACCGCGATCATGCTCGGCAAGGAAGACCTGTTCCAGCAGCAAGAGCTTGAACGGCTCAGCAAAGGACAGGAGCCTTCCCCGAAATTCCGCGGGGGCCCGGCTGTGGATGGGGTTCCACAGTTTGAGATGAGCAAACCCCGGCAAACAACCACACCGAGCAGCTCCGAATAGCGCACACGTTCCTGCAGTTGATGCCCCCAGGCCATGGTCTGGGGGCATCAGCCCTGTCGGAACACCGGAGATTCCGCCGATTCGTTCCCCTTACAGCCCTTACAGTGGCAGTAACTCGGAGAGGTTGGCCCGCAGCCCGGAGGCGGCAACCCGCCCGGCCGAGACAGCGTCGGCCCATGGGATCCGGCCGGTTACCAGCGACAGCCAGGTGGCGGCGTCGCACTCAATCACGTTCGGGGGGGTGCCCCGGGTATGGCGAGGGCCCTCCACGCACTGCGTTACACCGAAGGGTGGGACGCGGACCTCTACCGAGTTCCCGGGTGCACGGGCGGTGACTTCCTCGAGCGAATAGCGCACCGCCGTCGCAATTAAAGCCCGCGACGGCGGGATCCCGGCATCGGAGGCCGGCCCAGCGTCTGTTGAGGGCTCGACGGCGGCTTGCCAGGCTGCCAGCGCCGCTTGGCCCTCGTGGATATCAACGCGGCGACGTGCAACGGCCATCATGAACCTCCCTGTCGAGACGGATTGTCGAAACGGATTGTCCAAACAAACTAGTCGAGAAGAACTAGTCAAGAAGGGCGGAGACGGCGTGGCCCAAGCGGATCCGGCCCACGGCCCGGCCACCGCCGAGCACAGGTTCAACGATCCGTTCGAGGACGCTTGAAACGGCAGGAACGTCCACGGCGCCGCTAGCTGCAAGTAACGTCAAACCGACAAGGGATGTGGCGCGGACATTGCCGTCAAGTACCTTGACTGCCACTGCCGCACCTGTTGGCGTCGCAAGGACCAGCACACCCTCGGCCCCGATCTTGGCCAGTACGTCCAGTTCTTCCATGACAATCGTGTTGGACTCACCTCTGCCTTGGACGGCCCAGGGGTAATCGAGCATGGACGTAGCAATGGTGGCGGCGCGGGCGTTCGCGGACGAATCGCCGGGAGACTTAGCCAACCGGGAGAAGCCTCGGGCCAAGCCGATCAGCGAGATCGCGGCAACCGGAGCGCCGCAGCCGTCGATTCCCAAATGGGCAATTGGCTCGCCGCAGTATTCCTCAATAACCGAACGCACACGTTGTTGCAAGGGATGGTTGGGCTCCAGGTAGCTGCGGAGGTCCCACCCGTTTTCCGTGCACGCCCAGAGAAAAGCCGCGTGCTTACCGGAGCAGTTGAAGGCGAGCTTGGATTGCCCGCGATCGGAGCGAACAAGCCAACTGCGCGCCGTTTCATCCTGGGGCCAGGCGGCAGGGCATTGAAGGTGTTCTTCCCGAACGCCGGCCGCTTTCAGCATTCCTTCCACAACATCCATGTGGTCCAGCGAACCTGTGTGGCTTCCGCAGGCGACGGCCACTTGCGCGCCTCGAAGCGGAACTCCGGACTGCATGGACGCGAGGGCCTGGAAGGGCTTAAGGGTGGAGCGGGCGAAGACGGGGGCGTCGATGTCGCCCAGCCGAGTCACCACGGAGCCATCGCCGGCAATGAGCACCGCGGCACCTACGTGACGGGACTCGATAAAGCCGCTGCGTTCGATCACTGCAAGTTCGACGGCGGACTCAGCGTTGAACGTTTCGTGCGAACTCATGGGCATGAAGCAAGTCTATTGCTCAGCCACGGCGTTCCCGGGCCGCACCGCGCGGGCACAGGCATGGCGTGCCGATGAACCTGCCCATCCAGTGACACAGCTTAGGACGCGCGCCCTTCACAAAGTACCCTTGAAGACTGTGAAGGTACTCGTCATTGGCCCAGGCGGCCGCGAACACGCCATTGTCCGCTCTCTGCTTGAAGACCCCAACGTCTCCGAGGTCCACGCGGCGCCCGGCAACGCGGGCATCAGCAAGCTCGTCCCCACGCACGCCATTGATGGGAACAATCCCCAAGCCGTGGCCGCCCTTGCCGGCAAGCTTGGCGTGGACCTGGTTGTGGTTGGCCCGGAGGCCCCACTTGCCGCGGGCGTTTCCGACGCAGTCCGAGAAGCCGGCATTCCGGTGTTCGGCCCCAGCAAGGAGGCCGCGCAGCTCGAAGCGTCCAAGGCTTTCGCCAAGCAGATCATGGCCGAGGCAGGCGTTCCTACCGCGATGGCCCGGGTTGCCACCACCAGCGAGGAAGCAGCCGATGCGCTGGACACTTTTGGCGCTCCCTATGTGGTCAAGGACGATGGCCTGGCGGCAGGGAAGGGCGTGGTGGTCACCAATGACCGTAGCGAAGCCCTCGCCCACGCGCAGACTTGCTTCGACGCCGGCGGAACGGTGGTCATCGAGGAGTTCCTTGACGGCCCTGAAGTATCTCTGTTCGTACTCTGCGATGGCCGCACCACGGTCCCGTTGTCCCCGGCGCAGGACTTCAAACGTATCTTCGACAATGATGAAGGCCCCAACACCGGTGGCATGGGGGCATACACACCCCTTGAGTGGGCACCCGAAGGACTCGTCCAAGAGGTCATCGACAGGGTAGCCCAGCCAACCGTGGACGAAATGGCCCGCCGCGGCACACCCTTTGTGGGCGTGCTCTACTGCGGGTTGGCCCTCACCTCGCGGGGCACCCGCGTTATTGAATTCAACGTCCGGTTTGGTGATCCGGAAACGCAAGCTGTCCTTGCCCGCCTCAGGACGCCGCTCGGTACCCTGCTGCTGGCAGCTGCCAAGGGCGAACTCGACACCATCGAAAATCTGCGCTGGTCCGAGGACACAGCAGTCGCCGTCGTCGTTGCTGCCGAAAACTACCCCGATACTCCCCGCACCGGTGACCGGATCCGCGGCCTGAAGAAGGTCGATGACCTGGACGGCGTCCACGTGGTTCACGCCGGCACCACACTGGACGAAGAAGGCAAGGTCGTTTCGGCCGGCGGTCGCGTCCTCGCGGTGGTGGCGCTCGGTTCGGACCTGGTGGAGGCCCGCGAAAGGGCGTACGACGGCGTCGAACTGGTTCAGCTTGAAGGCTCACAGTTCCGCACCGACATCGCAGGTAAGGCCGCCCGCGGCGAAATCCGGGTGCCCCACGCGGCTACCGGCACCATCCCGAAAGTGCAGGCCTGACCATGACCGATTCACTTCCCACAGGCGGCCTTGAAACAGAAGCCTTGCAACTCCCCGGCTGGACCCACGTCTACTCCGGCAAAGTCCGCGACCTGTATGTACCGGCCGAAGAAGCGATCACGGAGAAGTTCGGCCAGGAGTGCGTCCTGGTTGTCGCCAGCGACCGCATCAGTGCTTACGACCATGTCCTGAGCAGCGAGATCCCTGACAAGGGGAGGGTCCTGACTCAACTGAGCCTCTGGTGGTTCGACCAGTTGGAGGTGGAGCACCACGTGCTCGCGTCCACCGTGGAGACCGGTGTGCCGACCGCCGTCGAGGGCCGTGCCATGATCTGCAAGAAGCTGGAAATGTTTCCGGTGGAGTGCATCGCCCGTGGCTACCTCACAGGTTCCGGGTTGGCTGAATACAAGGTGTCCCGCACCGTGTGCGACATCCCGCTGCCAGAAGGCCTCGTTGATGGTTCGCGCCTGGAGAAGGCGCTGTTCACCCCGTCCGCCAAGGCCGAAGTTGGTGAGCATGACGAGAACATCACCTATGACGACGTCGTAGCGATGGTGGGGGACGATATTGCCGCCCGCCTCAGCGACCTTACCCTGAAGATCTACACACGTGCCGAGGAAATCGCCCGGGAACGTGGCATTATCCTGGCCGACACCAAAGTGGAATTCGGCATCGACACCGCCTCGGGCATCATCACCCTGGGCGACGAGGTGCTCACTCCAGACTCTTCGCGGTTCTGGGACGCTGCAACGTACGCGCCCGGAAAGTCGCAGCCATCCTATGACAAGCAGTATGTCCGTGACTGGCTGACGTCCGCGGAATCCGGCTGGGACAAAGCCTCGGACACTCCTCCTCCCGCCTTGCCGGCCGACGTGGTGGAGCGCACCCGCGCCCGTTACGTGGAGGCCTACGAGAAACTCACGGGGCGCACCTTCGCCTAGCCCGCCCACCCCGCTCGATGAATGGGGCTAGCTGGCTTGGTGTTCCTTGGCGGCGCGGCGCTCGGCGAGGCGGATTTCCAGCACGGCGTCCATTGCCTGCTGAACCCTGTCCGATGCGCCCGCCGCGCTGAAGTCGTGCTGGGCCTCTTCCAGGAACCGCAGTGCCTCGGTGGTTTCGCCCGCAGCCTTGAGGGACTTGCCCAACAGCAGGGAAACTTCACCCGCGGTGTGCCGCGCCAAGACCTTGCGGTCCTCGTAGATCTCCCGGAGCTTCTCGACGGCGGCGGGAATGTCACCGTTCAGGTACAGCCACCGGGCACGAATGAAGGCGACCTCGAGTTGGTCCGTCTTGTTGCCGCCGACAATGGAGAGCGCCAGTTCCGCGCGCTCGATGGCGGACAGCGTCTCCGGCTCTACGATGCCTGAGGACAACCGCACGGCGGCCGATGCCTTGTTGAATCGCGCCCAGAGCTCGATGTCATTGGCGGGGGAGAGGAGCTGGGCCGCACGCTCGTGGTGCTTGACTCCCTCGGTGTAATCGTGGCGCATGAACGCCACATTGCCCACTACCCAAGAGACTTCGCCGGCCAGCTGGGTCATTGAATGCTCGTCCATATGCTCGATCATGGCCAGGCAGTACGTCCATGCTTCGTCGAGCTTGCCGCTCTCCGCCAACGCACCTATCAGCGCCCTGTGGGCGCCGATGATCAGCGTGGATCCTTTGGGTAATTGCTCGCTCAGCTTCACGGCATGGAGGGCATGTTCGACGGCGGTGGCCAGTTGACCTTGTCCGTGGCACACGGCGGCAAGCATCTGCCAGGCGCGCACTCCCAGGCCGGCGGACTCGGTAGCCATGGGGTGCTCAAGCAGGTGCTCCACGATCTGCTGGCATTCCTTTAGCTGGCCTTGTTTCATCATGCACTCGGCCTGCATGTACGTCATGTTCCACCAAGCACTGTTGTTCTTGGCTTCGAGGGCGATTTGGGCGGCCGTTGCCGCGTGGCTCGAGGCGAGCGGGTAGTCCCGTAGGTCCCAGGCCTGCCGGGCATACAGGCCTGCCAGGACGTACTCGGCGTCGCTCATGGAAACGGGCTGGCTCCACGCCTCCAAGGCCTTCGGCGCGAGCTCAAGGCGACGCGCAAGTTCCTCGATGACCTCTGCCGTGGGTTCACGCCGCCCGGTCTCCAGCAGGGAGATGTAGCTGGGTGAGTACAGGTTCTTGCCCAGTTCCGCCTGCGTCAGTCCGCGTTCGAGCCGTTCGGCACGTAGCTTCTCGCCGAATCCGTTTCCCACGGGGTCCTCCTGCAGGTGTCTTTTCCACCAAATCCTTGACAGTGTCTGTAGACAACATTTTACAATGTATGTCAACAGAGACCGAGTAATGACAGCAGTAAAATCCGACGTGTATTGGGGACATGATGTTCAAGAAAATCGCCGCTTCCGTTGCCCTTGCCGGCGCACTGACACTTTCAGTTGCGGCTCCCGCAGTGGTGTCGGCCGCACCGGCCTCGGGCACGGGCACGGTAAGCGCCATAGGTAACTGGCCGGATCCGATGCGCATCGTGGCGCCTACCAAATCGTCCGGCACCACGTACACGCCGTCATCCATTGGTAACTGGCCCGACCCCATGTAAGCCATCCGATCCTCTGTAAAGCAGAGGGGCGAAAAACACGATTAAAGACAAAAGAGGGTCTTCCATTTGGAAGACCCTCTTTTTGTTGGTCGGGATGACAGGATTTGAACCTGCGACCTCTTCGTCCCGAACGAAGCGCGCTACCAAGCTGCGCTACATCCCGATCCGCTGCGAAAGCAACTGTTCAAGGATAGCTGAATCGCTTCCTGATGCGAAATCGACGGGCGGTGGTCCCTGCTGCCAGCGACAACCCACAGAAACGCTAGACCAATGAGTCTTTCCAAGCCCCGTGCAGTTGCGCAAAGCGCCCTCCACCGCTGATCAGTTCCGCCGGTGAGCCGTCTTCCACGATGCGCCCGTCGTGGACCACGAGGACCCTGTCCGCGGTCTCCACGGTGGAGAGGCGGTGGGCGATGATGATGGCCGTCCGTGCCGAATTCTTGCCGGCCACCCCTTCGAGCAGATTCGCTAGGCCCTGCTGGACCATGCGTTCGGAAGGTATGTCCAAGGACGAGGTCGCCTCGTCCAGGATCAGGACGGCAGGGGCAGCCAAGAAGGCGCGGGCAAATCCGATGAGTTGGCGTTGGCCCGAGGACACACGGCCGCCGCGCTTATTGACGTCGGTGTCATATCCCTCGGGCAGCCCCGAAATGAATTCGTGAGCACCTACGGCCTTCGCCGCTTTTTCGATGTCTTCGCGGGATGCTTCGGGTCGGCCCAGGGCGATGTTATCGGCTACCGAACCGCTGAAGAGGAATGCCTCCTGTGTAACCATCACCACGGCCCGGCGGAGGTCGGTGGTGGAGAGGTCCCTCAGATCGATGCCGTCCAAGGTGATGGCGCCCGAGGTGACATCGTAAAAGCGGGCAATGAGCTTGGCCAGCGTGGACTTTCCGGCCCCGGTTTGGCCTACCAAGGCCACGGTCTGGCCTGCAGGGATGTGGAGGTCCATGGTGGGAACAACGATTGTCCCGCTTCCGTAGCCGAACTCCACCCCTGCGAAATCGATCTCCCCGCGGGAGCTTTTCAACGGAACAGGATTCTTGGGCGGGCGGACTGTTGGGACCTCTTCAAGGAGTCCCGACACCTTCTCCAGCGCAGCTTGGGCGCTCTGGAAGGAGTTGTAGAACATCGCCATCTGGTCCACCGGCTGGAAGAAACGCTTGGTGGAAAGAATCAGGGCCAACAGGACACCGACCGCGAGCTCGCCGCTGAGCACGCGGAAGCCTCCCATGAGCAGGACGACGGCGACGCAAACGTTTCCGATCAACACCAGGCCCGGTTGGAAGATGCCGTTCAGATTGATGGAGCGGACACTGTTTTTCCGGTATTCCTCAGCCAGTTCGCCGTACTGTGCCGCGTTCTCCTTCTCCTTGCGGAACGCCTTGACAGCCCGGATTCCGGTCATGGTTTCCACAAAGTGCACAATCAGCCGCGCCGAGACCACGCGCGATTCACGGTAGGCCACCTGCGAGTGCTTCTGGTACCAGCGGGACAGGAGGAACATCGGTACGCCCGCGGCGAGCATGATGACGCCGGTGCGCCAGTCCAGCGCAAATACGGTGAAGGCCGTAAAGATCATGAACAACAGACCAGAGGCCAAGGAACTCACACCCGAATCCAACAGGTCCCGCAGTGCCTCGAGGTCTGAGGTTTGACGGGCAATGATGCGTCCGGACGTGTACTTCTCATGGAATTCCAAGCTCAACCGCTGGGTGTGCCTAAAGACGCGGACCCGGAGGTCCAGCAGCATGGACTGGCTGAGTTGGGCTGTCGAGGTGACGTACAGGGCTGTCATTGACGCCGTGGCAATGGCGGCCGCGAGGTACAAGACACCGGCAAGCATCAAGGGACCGTTGTCGCCGGCTTTGAGCGCAGGCAGGGCATGGTCGATGCCGAACGCGATCAAGGCGGGCCCGGCTACGCGGGTGAGTTGGGAGACCACCACCATCGCGATCGTCATCCAGAAACGCAACCTGACCGGACGGATCAGCGAGGCAAGCAAGGCGAGGGACCGGCGTCGTACGGCTTTACTGTCTGCTTTGGTGAGGAGCGCGTTGTCCTCGTTAGCCGTTCCAAAGGTTGTGGCACTCACCGGCGGGCCTCCTCGGCTTCTTCGAGCTCGTCCAGTTCGCTATCGAGGTCCTTCGGACCGGAATCGAGGCTTGCGATGACGTAGCGGTAATGATCGTTGCCCGCCAACAGTTCCGTATGGGTTCCGACGGCGGTGATGGTTCCGTTTTCGAGCAAGGCCACGCGGTCCGCCAAGGCAACGGTGGAGGGTCGGTGTGCCACGATCAACGTGGTGGTCTCGCGCAGGACGTCGCGCAGGCGGGCTTCAACGCGTTCCTCGGTGTTGACATCGAGGGCGGAGAGCGGATCGTCCAGCACCAAGACCTCTGGCCTGGCGGCGATGGCGCGTGCCAGGGCGATCCTCTGACGCTGGCCACCGGACAGGCTGAGGCCTTCCTCGCCAATGAGGGTGTCCACACCGTCAGGCAGGGAATAGGCGAACTGCGCTTGGGCTACATCCAGTGCCTCGTCCAGGGCTGCTTCGCTGGGATCAGGGGCGCCGAGCAGGACGTTGTCCCGCACTGAACTGGAGAAGAGTGTGGTGTCCTCGAACGCAACGGAGACGATCCTGCGAAGTTCATGGAGGTCGTAATTCCGGACGTCCACGCCGTCGATGGTCACCGCGCCCTCGGTCACGTCGTAGAGCCGGGGGACCAGTTGGAGCAACGCACTCTTGCCGCTGCCGGTGATCCCCACGAGGGCCATCGTTTCGCCCGGACGGATCTCCAGGGAGACATCGCACAGGAGCGAACCGCCGTCGTCGAACCCGAATCCGGCCCGCTCAAAGCGCAAGGCACCCTTGCCATTTTCCGGGAACACGGGCTCTTCGGGAGAGGTGATCGTGTTCGGGGTATCCATGACTTCGAAGTGCCGGTCCACTGCCGTCTTGGCGGTCAGCGCCATCGCGAGCAAGGTCCCGGAGAACTCCACAGGAGTTGCCACTACGGCGGCCGTGGCGAAAAAGGCCACCAAAGATCCGATGCTCAGCTGCCCGCTGGCAACGAGCAGCACCCCCGCCACCAACCCAAAACCCAAGGCAAGTTCAGGCAGGAGCGTCACCACCAGCGTGAAACCGGCCTGTTGCTTGGCTTTCATGATCTCCGTCTGCCGGAGCTCCTCGGCCTGGCCATTGAAATTTTCCAAGGCCTCGCGGCTGCGGCCGAAAGCCTTGAGTACCCGGATGCCGTGCACGGACTCTTCCACGGTAGTGGCAAGGTCCCCGGCCTGGTCCTGGCTGAGCCGGGTCACCCGGCTGAAACGGCGCCGGAAGCGGAAGGAGTTGATCATGATCGGCACGGCGGCGGCCAGGAAAATGAGGGCCAATTGCCAGCTCATGGAGAACATCACGCCCACGCCGATGATCACCGTCAAGGTAGTGACAACGAGCATGATCGCTCCGAACGCCATCCAGCGCCGGAGGAAGCTGAGATCGGTCATGGCCCTGGAAAGCAGCTGCCCCGAACCCCAACGATCATGGAACGCCACGGTGAGCTCCTGAAGGTGCCCATACAAAGTGACACGCATCCTGGTCTCCACCGTGGTGGCCGGATTGATCACGAACTGCCGCCGCAGGGCTACTAGTCCAGCCTCAGCCACGCCTAAAGCAAGGATGACGACGGCGGCGGTCCACACCGCGGCCGGGTCACCGCCGCGCTGCAAGGAGTTGTTGACCAGCACCCGGAAAACCTGGGGGATGGTGAGTGCCACAATGCTCGCCAGCAAAGCGGACACCAAGCCCATGAACAGGCGGGGGAGGATGGGCCGCACATGGGGGTACAGGCGGCGGATGGAGGTAAAAAATGACGTTTGCTTGGACATGCCCGCTTCTCAACAGCTGGATCTTCAGATGGTGCGGAGATAGTTTCCCGTAGCAACTACCCTATGCCATGCCCATGCAGGGCTGTAGATGGGGCGCCTATGTGCGGGGCGTGAGGGTGAGCAGTACCGCTTCCGGCCGGCAGGCGATGCGGACCGGGGAGAAGCGTGAGGTGCCGATTCCGCCGGAGACGTTGACCGGCGTCGTCAGTCCGTTGCTTTCCCAATCGTGGAGGCCTTTGGCACGCCAGGTGGGGAGGTCGCAATTGGAGACCAAAGCGCCGTAGCCGGGGATGCAAATCTGGCCGCCGTGGGTGTGCCCGGCAAGAATCAGGTGGGCTTGGGCTTGCGTGAAATGATCCAGCACGCGCTGGTACGGGGCGTGGACGACGGCGACCCGCACATGCGGACGCGTGTCCTGATTGGCTGTGCCGCGATGCCAGTCGGCGTACCGTTCCCGTTTCAAATGGGGATCGTCCACGCCGGAAAAATCAAAGCGCAGGCCGTTCAGCGCGATGGACTGGGCACGGTTGGTGAGGTCGATCCAGCCACCCATCCCAAATGCCGTGCGCAACTTGGGCCAGTCGAGCTTGATCGGCTCTGTTTTCGGCCTGGAAGGTCCGCGGAAATAGCCTGCCGGGTTCTTGAACCTGGGCGCATAGTAGTCGTTGGAGCCCGGAACGAACACGCCCGGAAATTCCATCAACGGTTCAAGCGCTTGGATCAGCGGATCGATGGCGTGGGTGTGGCTGAGGTTGTCGCCAGTGTTGACCACGAGGTCCGGCTTCAACTCGGCCAAGGACTGCAACCACCGTGCCTTCTTGTCTTGCCCAGGGACGAAATGGATGTCACTGAGGTGCAGGATCCGGAACGGCGCGGAGCCTCCGGGGAGGATGGGCAACGTCTCGCGCCGGACTTCGAATTGGTCCTTCTCCCACCAACCGTAGGCTGCTGCCGCTGCACCTGCTGCTGCGCCGATGGCGGTGGTTGCGGCAAGACCGCGCCCGAGGGTTCGGGCGCGGTCTGCCAGCAAGTCAATCATGGACGCCATTAGTCGTGACCGGGCGTTCCGCTGTTGCTCGCGCCGCTGCTGTTGGGGGAGCTCGGGCTCCGCTGGGGAGCAGCACTGCCGAGCAGGTTGGACGGTGGTGTGGGGAAGGGGTTGGTTCCGTAGGCGGGGGCCACCGAGAGCATGTAGTTGGTGAATTGCGGACCGGCGATCATATAACCGTCAATGGACGGGTAGAACTTGCCGTTGACGGTGATGTTCCGTCCTGGCCGCTGCTGGGCATCCAGCGGGTCACCGAACCATGATGCCGTTGCCAGTCCGGACGTGTACCCCACCACCCACGTGGAGCTGTTGCTGTCATTGGTACCGGTCTTCGCTGCCACCGGGAAGTTGTTGTTGGTGTTCAGAGCCGGCCGGATCAGGGAGCCTGAACCATGGTTCAGCACTTCCTGCATGGCATAGGCAACGCCGTGGGCAACCTCAGGCTTGATGGCGTCCTTGCAGGAGGACGACTGGGCAGGCAAGTCCTTGCCCGCTTGGTCCTTGACGGAGGTGATGGCGATGGGTTCGCAGTACTTACCGTCAGCTGCAAAGGTCGCGAAGGCGGTGGCCATGGTCAACGGAGCGGTTTGCGTGGATCCGATGAGGTTACCGAGCGTGGTCATGGGGACCTTGGGATTCGGATCAGTGACGTTCCCAGATCCGTCCCGCGCCGGTACGCCGCCGTGTACCCCTGTAGCGTCGACGATGCCTTGGATGCCGCAGAGGTCCAACTGGGCAGCAGAGGCGAACGTGGCGGTGTTGATGGAGTTCATGAGGCCGTAGAGGACCGTCATGGGGCGGTAGTAGCCTTCGTCCGAGTTCTGCAGGTCAAAGGTGCCGCCGGTTGAGTCGTACCAGCCTTGTTCCGGGGTGGGGCAGGTGTTGCGCCATGGGAAACCTTGCCGGTATCTCCTGACCGACGCGTTGATCGTCGTGGTCATGGACTTGCCCTCATTAAGCCATTCCGCGAAAGTGAACGGTTTCATGGTGGAACCCGGCTGGAAGCCTCCAATGCCGTTGAGGTCATTGCCCTTGGCGTCCAGGACATCGACGTTGAAGTTCTGGGTCTGGTCGAACTTACCCGGTTGAGGCAGCATCACGGTGTTCTGGGCCATGCTGACGATCTGGCCCGTACCCGGCTGGACGGAAACGATGGAAGCCCCCCACTTGTCTGGGTTCGCACCGGCGGTGGCGTCAACCTGCTGCTGGGCGACGTTCTGCGCGGTCGGGTCCAGCGTGGTCTTGATAGTCAGCCCACCGCGCATGACAGTGTTCTGGCGATCCGTCGGCGTCTGCCCATACGCCGGGTTGTTCAAGAGCAAGTGCAGCACGTAATCACAGAAGTACGGTGCGGTAGCCGCGTATGCACAGCCTTGGCGGGCCGGAGTGACTTTGGTGGTGATGGGAGTAGCCACGGCTTGGTCGTACTGGGCCTTGGTGATCTTCTTTTGGTTGTACATGGCCGCGAGTACCAGATCGCGGCGCACCTTTGACGCGTCCGGGTGGACCACCGGATCAAAAGCTGCCGGGCTGTTCACGAGGCCTGCCAGGAGGGCGGCTTGCGGAAGCGTCAGGTCCTTGGCGCTGGTGCTGAAGAACAGTTTCGATGCGGCTTCGATGCCGTAGGCGTCCCTGTTGAAGAACACGATGTTGAGGTAGCCCTCAAGAATCTGGTCTTTGGTGAATTTCTTCTCCAAAGCGATGGCGAGCTTCATCTCGCGGAGCTTGTCTCCGATGCCTTTGTTGACACCGTTCAGCTTGACGTCACTGCTCTGGCCGGAGGCGACCAGCGACTCGTTGATCACGTTGTTGACGTACTGCTGCGTGATGGTTGAGGCGCCTTGTTTGTTGCCTTGGGCGGTGCTCACCAGCGCCCGCAAGATACCGGTGGTGTCGATTCCACCGTGCTCGTAGAACCGGTTGTCTTCGATGGCGATGACTGCATCTTTGACATACGGGCTCATCTGGTTCAACGGGATCTTGGTCCGGTTCTCCTCATAGATGGACGCGATCGGGGAGCCGTCCTTCGCCAGAATCGTGGTGTTCTGGCTGGGCGGATCTACCTGGAGTTCGGCCGGGAGGGTATCAAAGAACTGGATGGAACCACTTGCGGCACTGCCGGAGACGGCCGCGGCGGGGACCAAGAGGCCTGCCACCAGGACGCCACAAATCGCACTCACGCCAAGGAAGCCTAGAATCTTTCCGAGGGTGGTGGCAGTGTCGAAAAACGGGTTCGTGCGAGTCGCCATGTTTTCCACTTTACCGGCAAGGGCTAGGCTTTCTGTCATGACCAAATGGGAGTACGCCACGATTCCGCTCATTATCCACGCCACGAAACAGATCCTGGATCAGTGGGGTGAGGACGGCTGGGAGCTTGTCCAGGTCGTCGGCGGCCCCGATGGCAAAGGCCTTGTCGCATACCTGAAGAGGGAGAAGCAGTAATCATGACACCCCCCGCAGAAACCACATCTCCCGCGGATTCGGGCGCCCCTGCCTCGGCCGTGGAGCAGCGTCTTGCAGAGCTCGGACTGACCCTCCCCGAGGTCGCCGCGCCGGTTGCCGACTACGTTCCCGCCGTCGTGTCCGGTAACTACGTTTACACCTCAGGGCAGCTGCCATTTATTAACGGCAAACTCGAAGCTACCGGCAAGGTCTCGGTTGGCCAGTTGGCTACCTCGGATGAACCCACTGTGGATCCGGAAGAGGCCAAGCGCTACGCCGCCGTCTGTGCCATCAACGCCCTGGCAGCGGTCAAGAGCGTCATCGGTGACCTCGACCGCATCACTCGAATCGTCAAGGTAGTGGGTTTCGTGTCTTCAGAACCCACGTTCACTGGCCAGCCCGGAGTCATCAACGGTGCATCAGAGCTTCTCGGCCAGGTTTTGGGCGACGCCGGCAAGCACGCACGTTCCGCCGTCGGTGTGTCCGTCCTCCCCCTCGACTCTCCTGTTGAAGTCGAACTCATTGCTGAATTCAGCTAAGGAACCGGTTCACCCAATTGCCTCAGCTTTCCCGCCGTCTGTTTGCACTTCCTCCTCACCTCGAAGGGGCAGCACGGAACTGGCTTGATTTGGTCGAGCGGACCCCCAGGGCCGCACGCTACGCATCGTCCGTGGTCCTTCTGCGCGATTCCCCGACGGGTTTGGAGACCTGGCTCGGGTACCGGCCTGGCGCCTCCCCGTTGGGGGTTGTCTCGTTTCCGGGAGGGTCCCTGGAGCCGTCCGACGACAATTCCGTCGGCTGGCTGGGGCCTTCCCCGCAGCATTGGGCTGAGGTACTGGGAACGGACGACGTCGGACTCGCCCGCCGCCACGTAGTAGGCGCTATCCGGGAGCTCTTTGAGGAAACCGGCGTGCTGCTGGCCGGTCCTGATGCCTCATCCACAGTGGAGGCCAACTCCACCGTGGAGTGGATGAAGGCCCGCGAAGCCGTCGCGGCACAGGAGAAATCGTTCACCGACATCCTGACCAAGCGCGGACTGTCGTTGCGCACGGACCTCCTGAAATCCTTGGTGAACTGGGTCAGCCCTGACTTTGCGCATACCCGGTTCAATACGCGCTACTTCGCGGCCACTGTTCCCGTGAATCAGCAGCCGAGCATCCTGGCGAGCAAGGGTGTGTGGGGGCGTTGGGTGTGCGTGGCCGATGCCATTGCCCTGCGGGACACCACGGCCTTGGGCGACGAAGTGAACCAGGAAAACACCGTGGGGCTCACGCTGGGACAGTTGTTGGTGCCCGGGTCCGAAATCATGCTGGAGAAAATGGCCGCAGCCAACGGTTGCATCGCTTACCTCAGTTACAAGCGGAAAGCCCACGTTTACCAATCCCGGCTCGTCAACGAGGACGGCGAACTGATGCTTGAGGTTGCCGCTGCCCGGACCGTTGCCGGTGAACCGCAGCGCGAACGCTAAACATACAACAAAAGAGCCGCCCGTTCCCTGGAATCCAGGGACCCTTGGAATCCAGGGAACGGGCGGCTCTTTTTGGTTTTGCTTTGGTTACCGCGAACGCTGGCGGAGGCGCTGCATGTCCAGGATGACCACGGCGCGGGCTTCCAGCCGGAGCCATCCGCGCTGGACGAATTCGGCCAGGGCTTTGTTGACGGTTTCACGGGAAGCGCCGACCAGTTGGGCAAGTTCTTCCTGGGTCAGCTCATGGGCGACCAGAACGCCGTCGGTAGCCGGGCGGCCAAAGCGGTCCGCCAAGTCCAGGAGGGCCTTGGCAACGCGGCCCGGAACGTCTGAGAAGACGAGGTCCGATAGCGAGTCGTTCGTGCGGCGGAGACGGCGGGCGAGGGCCTGCAGCAGCTGGGCGGAAACCTCGGGACGGGTCCGGAGCAAAGCGTTGAGGCTCTCGTTCTTAAGGCCAGCCAGGCGGGTTTCCGAAACGGCTGTAGCCGTGGCAGTGCGCGGGCTGGGGTCGAACAATGCCATCTCGCCGAAGAGCTCACCCGGGCCGAGGATGGCAAGCAGGGATTCGCGGCCGTCGGGGGAGGTGCGGCCGAGCTTCACCTTTCCGGAAACGATGAAGTAGAGCTGGTCACCCTGGTCGCCTTCGCGGAACACCGAGGCTCCACGTGAAAGGTCCACCTCTGTGAGTTCGTCCGTCAGCAGGCGGAATGCGTCGTCGTCAAGGGTGGCGAAGAGGGGTGCGCGGCGCAGTACCTCGATGTCCATGAAGTCTCCTGAGTATAAGTTTCGGTCGTGGCGCTCCAGCCATTGTTTCAGAATTTTTGGGCTTCTGTGACGTAGTTGGCATGCGAAACGCTGAAACGGCGCGGGTTCCGGGCGTTCAACACCGTATCAGCAGGCTCAAACAGCAAGGTGAAATCACCGCAGGCTGAACTGCGGGGGCCACGAATCACCGGCTGCCGGCGAGCCTTCCTGGCGGTTGCTTGTCAGGGTGCCCAACTACAATTGGCGCAACGCGGCATAGAGGAGCATTGGTGTTTGGGTTGACGATATTGGATTTGGCTCTGATCTTGATGCTGCTGTCCTACCTGATTTACGGGCTGCGCAATGGCTTCGTTGTCACCTTGGGCGGGATTGCGGGCTTCGTGGTGGGTGCCATTGCGGCCTTCGTCGCAGTTCCGCTCGTCAGTGGCTGGGTGACCGACAGCGGCTGGAGGCTTGCCGCCACGGTGGGGGCCGCCGTCGTGCTGATCGCTTTGGGCCATGGGTTGGGCACCATGATTGGCCGCAGAGTCCGCCATGCCGTGCGGATCAAGCCCCTGCACACGGTGGACCGGTTGATCGGTGGAGTGGTCAGCGTGGTGGTTGCAGCGTTGGTGATGTCCATGCTGGCTTTCAGCATCAGCTCGCTGGGTGTTCCGTTCGTTTCACAGCAACTGGCTGAATCGCGGGTGATCCGCTACATCGATTCAGTGACGCCCACCCCCGTCAAGAGCACCATGGCGCAGTTGCGCTCCACGGTCATCGGCGATGGCATACCCCAGCTCTTTGAGGGCATCAGCCCCTCAGCTCCCGTCCAAGTGCCCAATGAATCCACCGACACCCCGGCGCTGAACCAAGCCGCGAAGTCGGTCCTCAAAATCACGGGGACGGCGTTCGAATGCGGCCAAAACCAGACCGGATCCGGATTCGTTGTTTCCCCCGGGCGCGTCGTTACCAATGCGCACGTCGTCGCGGGCGTGTCGCAGCCGGTTGTTGAGATTCCCGACGGCGGTGCGTTGCCGGGCAGCGTGGTGTATTTCGATCCGCAGCGGGACCTCGCAGTCCTTGCAGTGAACGGGCTGGCCTCATCTCCGCTGCCCCTCAGTTCTGACTTACCGGACGGCAGCAACGCGGCCTTCGCCGGCTATCCGCACGGCGGTCCGTTCCAATCAAAACCGGCCACCGTCCAAGGAATTTCACCGGTCCTGGTCCCCGATATCTATGGAAACAACCCGTCGTTGGAGTCCGTCTACAAGCTGGCGGGCGATGTCCAGCCGGGCAATTCGGGTGGCCCCCTCCTGACAGCCCAAGGCCAAGTGGCGGGGTTGGTTTTTGCCAAGACCACCACCAACGCAGCCTTGGGTTTCGCGCTGACGATGTCGGACCTGGAACCGGTTGCGGAAAAGGCGGCCGGGCTCAGCAGCCCGGTATCGGCTGGCCAGTGCACCCGGAAGTAAATTCCCTGCACCGTATAGATTGGGAGTCATGACTGAAGCCACCCCCGCCTCTGAAGCCGGTCGCGGTACCATCCTCGTGATCAACGGACCCAACCTGAACCTTCTCGGCAACCGTGAGCCCGAGAAGTACGGCACCTCCACCTTGGCCGACGTCGAGCAGCTTGCCATGGCGGCCGCCACTTCCCATGGGTTCACCGTGGATTGCGTTCAGTCCAACCACGAAGGTGACCTTCTGGACGCCATCCACGCGGCGCGGGGGACCGCCGTCGGAATCGTGATCAACGCCGGGGCCTTCACCCACACCTCGGTGGCCCTGCGTGATGCGCTGGCGGCAGTGCAGTTGCCCGCGGTCGAGGTCCACATCACCAACGTGCACCAGCGCGAAGAGTTCCGCCACCACTCCTACTTGTCGGGGGTCTGCAGCGCGATCATCGTCGGAGCGGGCGTGCTGGGATACAAGCTCGCCATCGATTACTTGGCGGAAACGGCCTGACGCCCATCTGGCGGCGACGGCTTTCCCGCAATCGTCAGCTTGGCAACGTTCTCAGCCAGCACCCGCCGGGCGTCCTCGCCAAGCAATGAATCCGTGATGAGCTCGTCTGCCTCCTCCAGCTGCGCGATCGAAGCAATCCCGGTCACGCCCCACTTGCTGTGGTCGGCCAGGACGATGGTGCTCCGGGCGGACGCCATGAAGGCGCGATCGGTTTCGGCCTCCAAAAGGTTCGGGGTGGTGAAACCGGCCTGGGTGTCCATGCCGTGAACCCCCAGGAATAAGGCGTCCAAATGGAGCTGCTTCAACGCGGACGTAGCAATAGGTCCAACTAAGGCATCCGACGGCGTTCGCTCACCGCCGATCAGGATGACCGTGGATCCGAAACGGCCCGCGCCCGACGACGCGCCGTGGTGGAAGAGGTCGGCGATCCGCACGGAGTTGGTTACCACGGTGATGCGTGGACCGTGGACCAGTTCCTTGGCCAAGGCCCATGTGGTGGTGCCGGCGCCCAGGCCAATGGCCATGCCTTGCTGCACTATCCGGGCGGCCTCAACCGCGATCGCGTGCTTTTCCTCGGTCAGCTGAGTCGATTTGAGCTCGAAGCCGGGCTCGTGGGTGCTTGAATCGCCAGGCAGCTTGGCGCCACCGTGGATGCGCTCCACACGCCCGGAGTCCTCCAAGGCCTCGATGTCCCGGCGCACCGTCATGGCGGAGACACCCAGCATCTGCGCCAAGTCCGAGACCCGGACCACGCGTTCGCGTTGGACGGCGTCGATGATGGCCGAGTGGCGGGCTGCTTGGAGCATCAGGGCCTTTCTGGGCGGTTCGTCAAACACTTGCTTGACTCTGGCATCAGTCTAGGACCGAACGCACGACGACGCCGCTCACCACGGTGGCGAGCGGCGTCGTCGTCGAGCGTTCTTGGCTTGGCGGAAAGCGCCGGACGCTACTTGCGGAGCGATTCGGCGATCTGGGTCATGATGCCGGGGTCTGCCAACGTGGTGGCGTCGCCGGTGTCGCGGCCTTCTGCGATGTCCTTGAGGAGGCGTCGGACGATCTTTCCGGAGCGTGTTTTAGGCAGTTCGGGCACGATCAGCAGTTGCTTGGGCTTGGCGATCGGACCGATTTCCTTGCCTACGTGGTTGCGCAGTTCCAAGACGGTTTCGTCGCCTCTGTTCACGGCGTCACCGCGGAGGATGACGAAGGCGACGATGGCCTGCCCGGTGGTGTCGTCGGCGGCGCCCACAACGGCGGCCTCTGCAACGGACGGGTGCGAGACCAGCGCGGATTCGATTTCGGTGGTGGACAGGCGGTGCCCGGATACGTTCATCACGTCATCCACACGCCCCAGCAGCCAGACGTCGCCGTCGTCGTCCTTCTTGGCCCCGTCGCCTGCGAAGTACATGGCCTCGAAGCGCGACCAGTAGGTGTCCTTGAAGCGCTCGGGGTCGCCCCAAATACCGCGGAGCATGGAGGGCCACGGTTCGCGGACCACCAAGTAGCCGCCTTCACCGTTGGCCACCGACTCGCCGGCTTCGTCCACCACGTCCACGGCGATTCCGGGCAGCGGCACCTGCGCGGAGCCGGGCTTGGTGGCCGTGATGCCGGGCAGCGGCGCGATCATTTGTGCACCTGTTTCGGTCTGCCACCAGGTGTCCACGATCGGGGCAGGGTTTTCCTTGCGTTCGCCGTTCTTGCCGGCGTTGCCGCCGATGACCTCCCGGTACCACATCCACGCCTCGGGGTTGATGGGTTCGCCCACGGATCCCAGAACGCGGATGGAAGAGAGATCGTACTTGGCGGGGATTTCCCGGCCCCACTTCATGAACGTCCGGATCGCGGTGGGGGCGGTGTAGAGGATGGAAACCTTGTACTTCTCCACGATTTCCCACCAGCGGCCCTGGTGCGGGGAGTCCGGGGTTCCCTCGTACATGACTTGGGTGGCGCCGTTGATGAGCGGTGCGTAGGTGACGTAGGAGTGCCCGGTGACCCAGCCGACGTCGGCCGTGCACCAGTACACGTCCGTTTCCGGGTGGAGATCGAACACCGCCTTGTGGGTGAATGCGGCCTGGGTGAGGTAGCCGCCGGTGGTGTGCAGGATGCCCTTGGGCTTGCCGGTGGTGCCGGAGGTGTACAGGATGAAGAGCGGGTGCTCGGAATCATGCCCGACGGCGGTGTGTTCGCTCGACGCCTTTCCCACAGTGTCGTCCCACCACAGGTCACGGCCTTCCACCCAGTTGACGTCCTCGCCGTTGCGCTTGACCACCACCACGTGGTTCACAGAGTGTGCGCCGGTGTTTTCCATGGAGGACAACGCCTCGTCCACGGCCGGCTTCAGGGCGCTGGGCTTGCCGCGGCGGTACGTGCCGTCCGCGGTGACTACGAGTTTGGCTTCGGCATCCTCGATGCGGGAACGCAGGGCGTCCGCGGAGAAACCGCCGAACACCACTGAGTGCACAGCGCCGATCCTGGCGCAGGCAAGCAGGGTGATGACTGCCTCGGGAATCATCGGCAGGTACACGGCCACGCGGTCGCCCTTTGCGACTCCGAGGGCTTCGAAGGCGTTGGCGGCCTTCTTAACTTCTTCGGTGAGCTCCGCGTATGTGTACGTGCGTGTATCTCCGGGTTCGCCCTCAAAGTAGATCGCTACCCGGTCACCGAGGCCGTTCTCGACGTGACGGTCCAGCGCGTTGTAGGCCGCATTGACCTCACCACCGACGAACCACTTGGCAAAGGGCGGATTGGACCAATCCAGGGTTTCAGTGAAGTCCTTGTCCCAGCTCAGCAGCTCACGGGCCTGCTTGGCCCAAAACGCCGGGCGGTCGGCGTCTGCTTCTGCGTAAACCCCTGCCGAGACCACCGCGTTCGCTGCGAACTCAGCCGACGGCGCGAAGTGGCGGTTTTCGTGGAGGAGGTTTTCGAAGGCATCGACGTGGGGGGCTTGGCCTTGAGCGGTTGAAGCTGCAGCGGTGGCCGTGGATCCGGTGGTGTCCTGAGACATGGTGAACCTCATCATTCATCGATCTTTGCTGCCACGGACGCTGCCCTGCGCCCGCACCCGGGCCGGCGTCCGGCGTCGTGCGGTCAGAGGACGTTCCGTAGTGCTCTGTCCGCCATCAACACTATCGCTTTGGGGGACATCGCACGTGTGCGTCGTCACAAAGGGGGGGGGCGAAGTCGGAGTGTCCTTCCGCGAAGCCGGTCTGTGTGCCAGCTTGGAGTTTGCTGTGGGCGAGGCCATCGAAGGGGTTTGCGCTGGAACAGTGTCTGAGGGGTGGCATAGGCTGAAGTGGTCTTGGGACTCATCAGAGGAGTGTCCTGTCCGCCCGCGCAATTCGGCGGGATTACCGGACCCGACTGTCCAAGGCGTCGCCGTACGAAGGAGAAATACATGACCCAGCTGAGCCCTGACCCGAACGACTCACAGCCGACGGGACCGGACACCACGGCTGGCGCGCCCCATTCCACGGCGGGTAGCGGACAGAAGTACGACGCCGTTGTGGGCCCCTTCACCGTCCGCGACCTGACGGTTTTTGGTTCCACCCTCCTGATGTTTGTCGCGTCGTTGCTGCCTATGTTCGCGGGTGTCTACAACCTCTGGAACGTGGGCAACCTCTTCTTCTTGCTGCTGGGAATCATCCTGCCGTTAGTGGTGGTGGCCCTCTTTGTGGCACGTCGGCTGCGCCCCAGCGTGCACCTGCGGATCGGTTCGCTCTCGATCGACCAATTTGCCTCGGTCACGGCGTCTTTCGCGGTTCCGTTGTTCTTCCTGACCATCGCCAATTCCTATAACACCGGCGTCCTGGTGGGCCTGGTGGGTTCCGTCGGCTTGCTCGTCGCTACCGTGCTGGCTCCCCACCTGCCCTTGCTTTCCACCGATTTCAAGGCACGTGTGGAAGTACCTGCGCACATCGTGGCCCGCGAAGCCGCCATACCGAGCCGAAAGCCGGTAGCGCCGCGTCCGCCGAAAGCACCCAAGACACCGAAACCCGCCGCCGCGCCTGTGTCATCCGTGCCCGCCCAGACCGTTGTTTCGCCCGCCGCGCCTGTGTCATCCGTGCCCGTCTCATCCGCGCCTGCGGCGGCCGGTGTTTCAGGAACGGCAGGAGGCGGAGCCAGCCCAACGTCGGCCGCTCCCGGCGTTACTTCTGGGGCGTCGCCGGCGCCCGCTTCAGGTCAGGCGGCACCGCCGCAGCCCGTGGGTCCGCAGCCTGTAGTTCCACAGACCACAGTTGCCCAGGCGCCCGGTGAGCGTCCTTGGGCGGCCACCATGGCGACTCCCATCGTGTCGGGCAGCACCGCCGCCGTGGCGGATTCCATCGGCGCCACCGTTGATCCCGCCAACCGCCCGGATGAGTCCGCTCCGGTGGCTTACGAGGCGTTTTGGTTCGCTGTTGCCCAACCACGCACGGCCTACGATGAGCGTTCCGGTGCGCCCGCATTCACCATCGACCCAGGAGGTTGGGTGCTCGCCTTGGAGGACCGCGGCCATGAATTCCTGGTCCAGGACACCGACGGCAAGGTTGGAGTTCTTCGCGAACTCAGCAACATCGAGCGCGGTTAGCAGGGACGCCATGGCCGCTGCCCAAGCTGGTTCGATGCTCGCCCTCAAGCGCCGGGCCCGCAAGATCAACAGGGTTCTTGCGGACAAGTACCCATACGCGCATGCGGAGCTGGATTTCAGGAATCCGTTTGAGCTGGTTGTAGCCACTGTCCTCTCGGCACAGACCACGGACGTGTTGGTCAATCAGGTCACAAAAATCCTGTTCGCCCGATACCCCGATGCGCGCGCCTTGGCTGAGGCAGACACGGCGGAGTTGGAAGCAATCCTCCAGCCCACGGGTTTCTTCCGCGCCAAGGCCCGCAATGTTCTGGCGCTGAGCAACCGTTTGGTCGATGAGTTCGACGGCGAGGTCCCGGGTCGTCTGGAAGATCTGGTGACGCTTCCCGGCGTCGGGCGCAAGACCGCCAATGTGGTGCTGGGTAACGCGTTCGGCGTGCCGGGAATTACCGTGGATACCCACTTTGGCCGTTTGGCCCGTCGATTCGGTTGGACCGAATCCGATGATCCCGTGAAGATCGAATTCGACGTCGCCGAGCTTTTCGAGGCCAGGGACTGGACCATGCTTTCCCATCGCGTGGTGTTTCATGGGCGCAGGGTCTGCCACGCCCGGAAGCCAGCGTGCGGGGCCTGCCCGGTAGCAAGCCTCTGTCCCAGCTACGGGGATGGTGAAACGGATCCTGTGAAGGCAGCCAAGCTCTTGAAGTACGAGCTCGCGCCCGGCAACGAGGCATTGCTTGAGAAGTTTTTGGCGGAAACCCATCGTGCTGCGGATATTCGGATGGAAGCACAAAGGAGGCCCGAGTGAGCGCCCTTGAGGACCTGGCCGGACTCGTGACGCGCTTCGAGCTGGGCGAAGACCATGTCTCCTCCCACTGGGCGCAACTGGCAGTCAGCCCGGAGACCACTCGGCCTGCCGCGGTCTTGATGCTTTTCGGCATGCTGGACGGCGCTTCAGCTGATCTGCGCCGAGCGATTGCGCCCACGGATCTTGACGTACTTTTGCTGGAGCGCGCCCACACCTTGGGTGAGCATCCCGGCCAAGTGGCGTTCCCGGGAGGGAGTGTGGATCCGGGCGATGAATCGGTGGTCCACGCCGCCCTTCGTGAAGCGGTCGAGGAGACCGGCCTCGATGCCAGTGGCGTGAGGGTGTTGGGTGTGATCCCTGAACTGGGGCTCATCCGCAGCAATTTCCGGGTCACTCCGGTGTTGGCGTGGTGGGACTCGCCCTCACCTGTTCGCGTTGTGGATTACGCCGAATCCGCCCAGGTGTTCCGCGTGCCCGTGCGGGACCTGCTCGATCCTGCCAACAGGGTCACAGCAACCATTTCGCGGTTCGGGCGGACTTTCAGCAGCCCGGCATTCACCATCAATGGCCTCCTGGTGTGGGGTTTCACTGGGATGGTGCTCAGCGGACTATTCGAGGAACTTGGATGGACCGTTCCGTGGGATAAGGACCGAACGCACGAGATCTCCCTGTAGCTGGGAGGCTACTTAGCCTTGTCATAAGAGTCGACGACGGCGATGCTCACCGGAAACTCGACCGGAATTGGGCCGAACATGAGCTCCTTGGCTGCGACGGCGGCCTCCTCGATCGCGCTGATGCAGGCGTCCACCGTGTCCTCCCTGGCGTGCACCATGACTTCGTCGTGCAGGAAGAAGACGAGCTCGGCAGGGCGGCCGTCGGCACGCAGGGCGCGCAGCCGCCGTCGTAATTCTGCCAACCAGCACGCTGCCCATTCGGCGGCCGAGCCTTGGACTACGAAGTTTCGCGTGAATCTTCCGCGGGAGCGCGCGAGGTTGTCGGCGCGTCGTTGCTCCTCCGCTGTGGTGGATTGCTGGCTGAGGAACCAACCGTTCGACGGCACCGGGCTGCTCCGCCCGAGACGCGTGGTGACAGTCCGCCCAGCTTCGCCCTCCCGCGCCGCCTGCTCGACGAAACCCACGGCCCGGGGATAAGTGCGCGTCAGCTGTGGCATGAGCCTGCCGGACTCGCCAGTAGTCGCGCCGTAGATGGCACCGAGGAGTGCCACCTTTGCCTTCGCCCTGTCGCCACCAAAGCCTTGAGCGGCGATGCCGGCATAGAGATCCTTGTCCCGCGCAGCTTCGGCCATTTTGGTGTCTTGGGCCAAAGCCACCAGCACGCGCGGTTCGAGCTGCGAGGCATCGGCAACGATGAGTTTATGGCCCGGATCGGCCCGCACCGCCGACCTGATGTTGCGCGGAATCTGGAGGGCCCCGCCGCCGCGGGAGGCCCAGCGGCCAGAGACGACGCCGCCCACCACGTACTCGGGGTGGAAGCGCCCGTCGTGCACCCAGGCGTCCAGCCACGCCCACCCGTTTGCTGTGTGCAGGCGGGAGAGCTTCTTGTAGGCCAGCAGCGGGGCGATGGCAGGATGGTTCGATTCCTGGAGCTCCCATTTCCGGGTGCTCTTAACCTCGATGCCGTTCCGATGCAGCGCCCGCATGAGCTCCTGGGGCGAGTCCGGGTTCAGCGCCGGGGAGTTCAGGATGATCCGCAACTCCCTGCACAGTTCCTCCAGGGCCGGTGGCCTGTGGCCGGGATGCGGACGTTCCCCGAGGACGTCCGCAAGTATCTGTCGGTGCGCGTCCTCATGCCACGGGACGCCGGTGTGTTGCATTTCGACGGCGATCATACCGCCCGCCGATTCTGCTGCGAGCAGTAGCTGCAGGCGTTGACGGCGTTGGCCTTCCGTTGTCACGTGTGCCACCGCGCGCTGCTGGGCCGCGAACTCTTCCTTCAGTTCCGCTAATCCGAGGGTTGGGAGGGAAGGGGTGATTTCCTCAAAGAGGGCTCCCTGCTCTGACGGGACGGGAGGTGGTTGCAAGGCCCGTGCGGGAACAATATCCTCGTCGAACCTCGCATGCGCGGCCTGGCGTGGATAGTCGGTATGGGCAGTGAATTCCGAGTTCGCCAGGATGGCTCGGCAGAGGGCCAGGTCGTGGCAGCGCTCGAGCTCAACGCCCTCGGCCACAAGCACGGGGTACCAGTCCTGCGCCCGATGCCAGACCCAGCGCGGACGTTGGGTCTCATATTCACGTACGACGCCGGCCAACTCACCCCGCGTGACCACGCGAGCGTCATTCGTGGCTGTCCCGGCGGGGGAGATCCTTTGTATGGCTGCCCCTTCAGGGTGGGGAGCGAGCAGCAGATACATGGGTTCCATTCTGCCTTGTTGATGGGGGGTGTTTTGGCCCGAGACCAGGCAGCAGGGCGAGCCAGCGGGGACCACCCGGTGGATCGCCCGGCGGTGCCGCGGCGGGGGACGGACCACCTTCCCTCAACAAGAGCCCGAACACGCTATTTATGCACATAGCGCCAGCCGGAACTTACCAACATCCGTGGGCTTGGACAGAGTAGCTGCATGAGCAGGCGAGAACTTCGGCACTTCCCATCCGGCAACCACCCCGCAACAGAGGACACGGCCGGGTCATGGCCGCCGCCTGGCAACGCGGAGATACTCCTGGTCACTGCTGACCCGTATCTGCGGGGAGAGGTTGAACGTGTTGTGGCGGCCGCTGGTGGGAGCCTGCGAACAGCACCCGACGTGGCAGCTGCCATGCGCGAATGGGATAACGCTGATGTCGTGTTGGTGGGCAGCGACATCCGCGAGATTCCCCCACGACGCCAGGCACCGGCCGCGCTGATTGGCAGGGCCTCGGAGGGGGACGGGCTTTGGCGGCTGGCCACCGCTTTGGGAGCTGAAAGAGTTGCTGTTCTCCCCGAAGCTGCTACGTGGCTGGCGGAGCACCTCAGCATGTCTGGCGCCCCCGAACCCGGAGGGGAGGTCCTCGGACTTATTGGCGGTAGCGGCGGGGTGGGAGCGACCACGGCTGCAATCTGGCTGGCCCAGGGTGCCGCTGGAGAAGGAATCAGCACGTTGCTGATCGACGGAGACCCATGGGGCGGAGGTATTGAGTTAGCAATTACCACGGAAGACGTTCCCGGCCTCCGGTGGCCGGACTTCTTTGAAACGCGGGGGAGCCTCGATCCCACCCAGTTCCGGGATTCGCTGCCGGTCTCCGGAGGATTCGCCTACTTGTCATGGCCGGGAAAGCGCGAAGCCGTTACCACCGCTGATGCCAGCGCAGTGGCCGCCGTCCTTGATGCTGCCAGGAGAAGTTTCGAACTGATCCTCGTGGATGTAGGACGCAGCGGAGAGGGGCTGATGGCGCTCGCATGGGAATGCGACAGGATGCTGATTCTGTCCACACCCCAGCTCAAATCCGCAGTTGCCACGGCCCGCCTCCTGAGCGATCTTCCGCCGGTCGATACCGGGCTGATTGTCCGTGGCTCTGGCACTTCGGCCGTGGACGCCCCGCTGATAGCGGAATCCCTGGGGCTACCGCTGTCGGGGCTCCTGCCCGAGGTACGGGGCGTCGCGGCCGGAACAGAGCAGGGCCGCCTCTTGGAGTTGGGTCGGCGTAAACAGGTGAATCGGTTTGTTCAGGACGTACTTGAATTGAAGGGTACAAAGCAGTGAATCCCACAGTGAATCCGCGGCGTGCGGGCCGGGCACTCCCTGAACCAAGTGACTGGCGAAGGGGTGCGGAGAGGGTGGATCGTCGCCTACCGGGCAGCCGGATTGATGCAGGCCTACTTGAGACAGTCCGGGAGTCGATCCTCGCTGGCGCTGGACCTGTGACGCCATCCGTGGTCGCCGCCGCGGTCCAAGCCAGCGGCAGATTGCTGGGAACGGCCGGCGCCTTGGAAGCTGCGGAGTCCATCAACGCCGAGTTAAACGGCTTGGGACCCTTGCAGCAGGCCGCCCAAGACCGGTCGGTCACGGACATCTTCGTCAATGGGCCGGACTCTGTGTGGCTGGACCGTGGCCATGGCTTGGAACGGACATCCATCCGCTTTGTCAACGAACACCAGGTCAGGGCTCTTGCTGCCCGCCTGGTCGCCGCAGGTGGACGTCGCTTGGACGATGGCTCCCCTTGCGTGGACGTACGGCTCCCGGGCGGATACCGGGTCCATGCCGTCCTCCCACCCATTTCCACGGCCGGGACATTGCTCTCCGTCCGAATCCGCCGGGAGGAAGTCTTCACTTTGGCCGAATTGCGGGAGTTGGGGATGTTCACGGAGGAAGTTGAAACTGTGCTTCGAGCGATCGTCGACCGTAGGCTCAGCTTCCTGATTTCGGGTGCAACCGGCTCCGGAAAGACCACCTTGCTATCGACGATGCTGGGGTTGAGCCACCCCGCCGAGCGCCTCGTGCTGATCGAAGATGCCGCAGAACTTAACCCCGTCCATCCGCACGTGGTGACGCTTGAGTCCCGCCACGGGAACCTCGAGGGCGGAGGCGCCTTGGATCTCGGAGACCTGGTCCGCCAGGCCTTGCGCATGCGCCCGGACAGGCTGATAGTCGGCGAATGTCGAGGGGCGGAAGTTCGGGAATTGCTGACGGCACTGAACACCGGACACACCGGTGGTGGCGGGACTATCCATGCCAACACTGCTGAAGCGGTCCCGGCGCGGCTGGTCGCCCTTGGGGCACTTGCCGGCCTCAATGCTGAGGCAGTGCGGCTACAAGTGGCCAGTGCCTTGGAGGTGGTGATTCATGTGGATCGGACTCAGTCCGGACGGAAAGTCACGTCGATCGGTGTTCTCGTAGATTCCGCTGGCGGACAAACGGTGGTCGCGGCACTACGATGGGGCTCCCACGGATTCACTCGCGAAGCCGCGTGGGAGGTTCTCGCATCCAGGCTCTCCTTGGATAAGCCTCATGATGCGTTCAATATCCCTCAGGGAACCCCTCGTGGAACCAGTCCGGTACATGGCGAGGGTGCGGCAACGTGACAGCAACAATCATTCTGGTAGCGCTCGCCGCATGGCTGCAGCTACGCCGTCCCCGGATCGACCTCCGACATCTCAGCGCGAGCCGTGGAGTCGACTTCCCAGAACGTGGACGAGCTGCAGGTTTCATCCGGATAGTGCGACGACTCCGTTTCTCGGCAGGCGCGCCGCAGCCCCTGTCCCTGGGGGTTTTGGTTCAACAGTTAGCCGCATTGCTACGGGGTGGGCGTGGATCATCGAGACTTTGGGAGGAACTATGGGTGGTCCACGCTCCCCCTCCGGAAGAGGACCACCACCACATGGATCGCAGCAGGGCCGCGTTGTCCCCGACAGCCTTGAAAGTAGTTTCCGCGGCAAGGGCAGCGGCAACTGTTGGAAGCTCTCCGGCCCAAGCGATCCGCGCAGCTGCAGCCAAGGGTTACACCCAGAGAAGAAGCCCCGAACGAAGAGTTTGGATGGAGCTTGTAGCCTGCCTCGATATCGCCGAAACAAGTGGTTGCCCACTCGCCGCCCTACTGACACGGTTTGCCGCCCAGCTTGAAGCCGAAGAAGATTCCGAAGCAGCCCGTCAAACGGCGCTCGCAGGCCCCAAGGCCACCGTGCGCTTGCTCTCATGGCTACCGGTCGTGGGACTGGTGCTGGGGATGGCCTTGGGAGTGGACCCCCTGGGAATCCTGCTCGGCAACATCTTCGGAGCAGCCACACTTGCAGCAGGGCTTGTGCTGACTGTGGCCGGCCGGGTGTGGTCCACTCGGTTGGTGTCATCTGCAGCCCAAGGGCCGGCATGATGCTTCAGCCCGGGGCGATGGTGGCACTCTTGGCAGTTGCCGCGTTCCTGTGGTTCGCATCGCCGTCGCATGTTCGAAGGCAGTTGATTGCCCGCTCCGGGCGTCCGTCCGCCCGGCAAGGGACGCCCGGTTTGGGCAGTTCCACAGCCCTTCTCGAGTTGGACGTACCCGTGGACGGCGTCAGTGACTTGGACGGCCTCAGTGATGTTGCGATGATGCTGGAACTCGTGGCGTCGATGCTCGACGCCGGCGCGGGTATCGGCCGGGCACTGGAACTGGTGGCCAAGTGCGCTTCGCCCCCGGTCAGCCGCTCGCTACGTCCCGTTGTAGCAGCCCTCGCCATCGGAGCCGACTGGGAGACAGCCTGGCGAACGCCCACTCAGCCAACGCCTGAAGTTTCCCGCCTGAAAGATGCCCTGGCCTTTGCGGCGCTCACAGGGGCACCTTCCGCCTCACTCCTCTATGCGCAGGCGGCAAGGGAACGCCGTGAGCAATTTCGGGCTGCCGAGAAACGGGCTGCGGCGCTTGGCGTGAAGCTAGTGGTTCCTTTGGGCTTGTGCTCCTTGCCTGCCTTTATCTGCCTGGGCATCGTTCCGGTCTTGATTGCCATGCTGCCCCCGGCTTGAGCGGAGAAAGGCGCTCTTACCTTCCCTCCACATCCGACGAATCTCAGCAGTTATCCACTTGCGGAAAGCCGGCTCTGTGCACGATGAGCAGGCAAAGGAAGAGTTGAGCCTGCGAGCCACTGAGAGTCAGTTCGTGAAAACAAAGCCTGAGCTAACCACTGAAAGAACCACGAAAGGAAACCATGAAAATCTCGGCAAAGATCCTATTCGCCACATCGAGGATTCTCTTCGGCCGGATCAGCGGCCGGCGTCCCGCTGCGGGCGGAGGCCGCCGGAGAATCCCTATGCTGACAGCCGTTCGCAGGTTCCTCGGCCCGTGGAGTGCCCCACGTCGGGGCCGCCTGTTGTGCGGCGAAGCGGGCATGGCCACGGCCGAATATGCCATCGCCACCCTCGCGGCAGTTGGATTTGCGGGCCTGTTGGTGGTCATCCTTCGGAGCGAGGAAGTTCGTGGTTTCCTGCTGAACCTGGTTCGCACCGCACTTTCTTTGCCATGATTCCAGTGGTAGCGGCAAGCAGCGGGGACGGTGTGACGCCACGGTTGTGCCAGGTCCGGACGCCGGTCCCGGCACAACAGGTCATTTCGGCCAAGGAGCTCGGCGCGGTCACAGCGGAGTTTGCGGTCGCGTTGCCCGCGGTGGTGTTGCTGTTGTCCTTCCTTTTGGCAGGTGGAGCTGCGGGCATTACGCAACTGCGTCTGGAGGAAGCCGTGAGGGCAGGAGCACGGGCTTCCGCCCGCGGTGACAGCTCCACGGCAGTGGAAGGTACCGTTCGCCGTCTTGCGGGCGAAGGTGCGAATTTAGCGGTAGCCAACGACGCCGGCTGGGTGACGGTCAGAGCCTCGGCGCGGGTGGGAGGTGCATTGGGGCCAATCATCCCGTGGACCTTGACTGCTGCAGCTTCGGCCAAGTCAGAGTCAGGCATCCCATGACGTGTCGGAGAGCCAGGGCGGCCCAGGACCACGGCGATCGCGGTTCGGGAACTGTGCTGGCTTTGGTCCTGGGGATGGTGGTGTTGGCGCTGTTAGCCGGGTTGTTGATGCTTGCCCAAGCAGGGGTGATGACAGCACGGGCGGAGTCTGCTGCCGACCTCGCGGCACTAGCCGCGGCCGATGCTGCCCGTGGGCTCGCACCGGGGGAACCGTGTAGTGTCGCGGCGGATGTCGCTGAGCACGAAGGCGCAAGGCTCTCATCGTGCTCAGTGGCGGGGAAGGAGGTGGTGGACGTGTTGACAGAACTCGCCCAACCACCGATCCCGTGGGGTTCGGCAACTGGACGCGCACGCGCAGGACCTCCGCCCTAGACCTACACGGCCTCGGATCAGCTGGCATCCCGGAGCAGGACATTTAAGAGGGTGATGGCGGCTGCTTTGTCCAGCGGATTGTTCTTGTTCCCGCACTTGGGGGACTGGACGCAGGACGGGCAGCCGGCTTCACACTCGCAGGCTTTAATCGCGTCTTTGGTAGCGGTCAGCCAAGTCTTCGCCTTTTCGAAGCCGCGCTCGGCAAACCCGGCCCCGCCGGGGTGCCCGTCGTAGACAAAGATCGTCGGCACTCCCGTGTCAGCGTGCAAAGCCGTGGAAACACCACCAATGTCCCAACGGTCACTGGACGCGACCAGAGGCAGAAGCCCGATTGCGGCGTGCTCGGCAGCGTGCAGCGCCCCGGGGAACTGTGCCTCCACAAGGCCCGCAGCGTGCAGGGAACGGTTCTCCACCACGAACCAGACCGCTTTCGTGAAGAGGTCACGGGCGCCAAGATCCAAGGGCTCTTCACCCAGGATCTCATTGGAAATGAGGGCTTTGCGTTGAAAGGAAACCACTTGCGTCGTCACTTTGACATCACCGAAATGCACCGTGATGTCGCCCCACTGTGCCGATCGGGATGTTTCGAGGACCTCTATCTGGGTCACATCCCGTGCCGTGGTGTAGAAGTCGGGATTTACCCGCCTGACCATCACACAGTGGTCTACCTCGTTGAGTTCCTCCACAAGGTAGCTGTCGCCCTGGTGGACGTAGATGGCCCCGGTGTGGGCCTGGTAGTGGGTTTGTGGCGAATCCATCGTCCCCAACAAAGAACCCGTTTCGGCGTCCACGATGCTTACCGGTCCGCCGCCGTCGGCCCTGAGGTTAACCATGCCGGCGGCGCTTTCCGGGTGGGTCCAAAACCATCCAGCCGGGCGCTTCCGCAAGTACCCCTGATCCACGAGGCGATCAAGGAGACCCTCCGCCGACGGACCGAAGAGGCTGAGCTCTGCGTGACCGATGGGCAGCTCGGCCGCAGCGGCACACAGGTGCGGCCCCAAAACATAGGGATTCCCGGGATCGAAAACCGTGGCTTCCACCGAGACGTCAAACACGGCCTCGGGATGGTTTACCAAGTACGTATCCAAGGGATCGTCGCTGGCAACAAAAGCAGCGATGGCATCTTGTCCGGCACGGCCCGCGCGTCCGATCTGTTGGAACAACGAGGCCCGCGTGCCTGGCCAGCCGGCAATCAAGACGGCATCAAGTCCCGAGATGTCGATTCCAAGTTCCAACGCCGAGGTACTGGAGACTCCCAACAACTGCCCGGACCTCAAAGCTTGTTCCAACGCGCGCCGCTCTTCGGGGAGGTAGCCGGAACGGTAAGCGGCCACCCGGCCGGGCAGGCTCGGATCCACCTCGTCCAACAATCTCTTGGTGATGGACGCTATCGATTCCGCACCACGCCTGGACTTGATGAACGCAATGGTCCTCACCCGGGAGGAAACGAGGTTGGCAAGGATATCTGCGGTTTCTGCCACTGCCGTCCTGCGTTGCTTGGCCTCATTCTCGCCCTTGACCTCCGTAAGCGCGGGCTCCCAGAAAGCTACCGTGGTGGACCCGTGCGGCGAGCAGTCCTCCGATACTTCCCGGACCGGTGCGCCGATCAAGCGGCCGAAGGAAACACCGGGCTCCGAGGCCGTAGCCGAGGCTGCGATGAATACGGGCTCAGGGAAGGACGAGCCTGCTCCGTAGTACGCACAGATCCGGCGGAGCCGCCTCATCAAGTTGGCTACGTGGGAGCCGAAGACTCCGCGGTAGCTGTGTGCCTCGTCCACGATCACGTATCGGAGTCGCCGGAAGAACCGTGCCCACCAGGTGTGGTTGGGAAGGATGCCAAAATGCAGCATGTCGGGATTGGCCAAGATGAAATTGGCGTGGTCACGAATCCAGCGCCGGGACGCGGGGTCCGTGTCGCCGTCGTAAGTCTCTGCTCGAACGGTCGGCAACTTCAACGCGCGGATCGCGGCCAATTGGTCCGCCGCCAAGGCTTTCGTAGGGGAGAGATACAGCGTCACAGCACCGTCGTCGTGGATCTTCCCCGGATCGGCGAGCACGCGCAATTCAGACCGGTGTATCGCGTCCAGCGCCGGCAGTTGATACGCGAGGGACTTTCCGGAAGCCGTACCGGTGGCGATAACTACGTGTTGACCGGAATGGGCGAGTTCCGCTGCTTGGATCTGGTGCCGGTAGGGCTCGTGGATGCCCAAGGTCTGGTAGGAACCCACGACGTCGGGGTGGACCCAACCCGGCCAAGGTTCGTTCACGGCCTTCCTGGCCGGAATGGTGTGGACATGGCGCAACTGTTCGGGGTCCGGGGTCCGGCCCAGCAAGGAGATCAGGGAATGAGGTGCAGCCACCGAATCATTCTGTCACTGTGCGGTGGCAACCCGTGCCGACAGCGGCACGCACCCGTTCGCCGGGCGCTCCAGACTCGCTATCGGCTACGCGCCCGAAAGGTCAGAATCCTCATCAGTACCGGCAGACATCATCAGCACGTGGCAAACAACGTCCCAACCCAGGTGGGAGTAGAGCTTTTGGCCGTCCAAGGAGGCGAGGAGGAGCCCGTTTTCGACGTCGTTCGCATACGCCTGTGCTGCGAGCGCCTTCATGATGAAGGTTCCCAGCCCGCGCCGCTGGAATGCAGGCTCGGTGACGATCTTGTCGAAGACTGCGGTTCCATTGACAACGAACACTCGTCCGCTGGCGGCGACTTGCTCACCTGAATGGACCACTGCGTGGTGGACGCCTTTGGCCTCCGAGGTCGCCAGTTGCAGGTCGTCGTCCGGCAGCCAGGGGTCCTCGGCGTCCTGGGTTTGCATGTCCACGATCATCATCGTTTGGGAGGCTGAGGTGACCTTGAGGCCATGAAGTCCGGCCAGGTATTTGTAGCGTTGAACGTCGTTGGTGAGGACGGTCAGTATCCGGTTCTTGGCTTCAGCGGTCGTGGCTGCCAAGGCCGTGAATTCTTCATCGGAAGGATCGTGGGCGAAGTACTCCCAGTCACCGGTTTTGTCGGCCCGCAGTGCCGCAGTGAAGCGTCCCTCCGGGCGTGTTTCGTAACCCCGGCACCCGGACCAGCCGGCCACCCACACTTCCAAGAGGTGCGCAATGTCTTCAACCAAGGCATCTGGATTCATGTAGAGAGACTATGCCAGCGTTCCGGGAATCAACAGAGCGTTGCCATCGGAGTGAGTGTTGCTTATGCAATTGTGACTTCTTCTTTTGACGGCCGCCGGGGCCTTGGGGAACCAGTCCTTGGAAGCCGCCGATTTTGGCCCACCCAGTACCCTTGGATAGTGGCTTTAAACAGGATTGTTCTCTTCTACGGCTTTACCCCGATCGCCGACCCGGACGCTGTGCGTCTGTGGCAGCGTGCCCTGTGCGAGAAATTGGGGCTGAGGGGCCGGATCCTCATTTCGAAAGACGGCATTAATGCTACGGTCGGCGGCCGTCTGGAGGACATGAAGCAGTACGTCAAGACGACGCGGGAGTACAAAGGCTTCCATGACATCGACTTCAAGTGGTCCGAGGGAGGCGCGGCTGACTTTCCGCGACTAAGCGTCAAAGTGCGGGACGAGATCGTCTCGTTCGGAGCCCCCGGGGAACTGAAAGTGGACCAGAACGGCGTCGTCGGCGGTGGCACCCATCTGCAGCCCGAGGAAGTTCACGCACTCGTGGAAGCAAAAAAGTCCGGTGGCGAGGACGTGGTGTTTTTCGACGGCCGGAACGCGTTCGAGGCCCAAATAGGCAAGTTCAAGGACGCCATAGTGCCGGACGTGGAGACGACCCACGATTTCATCAAGGAACTGGATTCCGGAAAGTACGACGCCCTGAAGGACAAGCCCGTGGTGACGTATTGCACCGGCGGGATCCGATGCGAGGTACTTTCAAGCCTGATGGTGAATCGTGGCTTCAAAGAGGTTTACCAGCTCGACGGCGGCATCGTCCGCTACGGCGAGACGTTCAAGGACAAGGGCCTGTGGGAAGGATCGCTCTACGTTTTCGACAAGCGCATGCACGTCGAGTTCAGCGAGGAAGCCAAAACCATCGGGGAGTGTGTCCGTTGCTCGGCTCCGACCAACAAGTTCGAGAACTGCTCAAATCCCACTTGCCGGACCCTGACCCTGTACTGCGGCGACTGTGCCTCGAGCCCGGAAACTCTTCGTTGCCCGGAGGGCTGCAAAGCTGCCGAAGTGGCTGGCTAAAGCCGGCTCACCCTGTAAGCAAAATTCGCCTCGAATTTCGAGGCGACTGTGATCGAAAGTACGCCGTCCTTAACCACCTGGACAACGCTGACCCTCGCAGAGGCGCAGCTCAAGGTGAGGTTCAACAGGGTGGAGTCACCGGCCTTAACGGTAAAGGACACCCTGCGGGTAGCGCGGCAAGCCATGGTGACCGCATAGGTGCCCGCAGGCAGTGAAACGGTTTGCCCCGACGCTGATTCCCCGGCGTTCACATACCCGCTGCTGGCGAAGAACGATTGTCCTTGGGATTCCGGCAGTGCGGCCTGAGCCCATGCGTCCAAGTCTTCGCCGGTGACTGCTTGTTCTTGCGTTGGGTCGGGCGGAACCGTAGCGGTAACAGCAGCAGTGCTCACGGCTGCTCCTGGGCCACCGGACTCGTCGTAGGCGTACTCACAGGCACTGACCATGCTCGCCACGGTTAAGAGCCCGACGGCGGCCCGCACCAGCCGCTGAATGGTTGCCGAGCGAGCTGCGTTGCTGCCCATGCATCGACTTTACGCCCGCGTCAGCTCACCCATAAAGGCTAAGCGGCTTTAGCCGGCTGCCGGGACAAGGCGATACGCGAAGATTTGCGGCACGTCCACGCTGGTTGTCGAAATGGTGAGCGCCGAGGCACTGGGGACTTTGATTTTCACAACGTCGGGGTTCGCGTTGCAGGCCGCGGTCGCGTCTGCGATCTTGTTGCTGCCTGCCGAAATAGCGAAAAAGGCTTTGCCGCCGCCGTCGCAGATCATGGTGAACGTGTAGGTCCCGGCAGGCATGCGGGCAGAATTTTTGGTCAAGGGTTCCCTGTTCAGGATCTTCCCGGCGTCCTCTACTACGGTGCCGCTCACGGTGGGGAGAACCTTTGCCTTCCAGGCAGCAACGTCGGCCTTTTCGATCGTGGCCGGTGCTTGGCACGCGCTGGCAGCCAGCATGGTGGCCGCGGCTATGCCGACAAGGCCGATGCGCCGCTGGGGCAAGGAGAATTTGAGCATGTGTTAACGCTACCGGTTTTGGATCTGGTCCTTTGTCCACATACGCCATGGCCGGGAGCCGGGGCACGGCGTACCCGCCCTAGACTTGCAGGGTGATTGACGCAGCCACCTCGTTTACTTCAGGCAATACTCCCGATGCCCCCCGCAGCGACCAGCCGGGCCTTCTGGCCGCTCTGGCTTCGGACCTTCGCACCCTCTTTTACACGGTGGATGGCGTCGCCGAGTTCCTCGGAGAATCTGCCTCGGAGGCGCTCAGCCGGGATCAATTGGTCCCCGCTCTGGTGGTGACGGAACGGCGCTCAACGTCGGAGGACCCGGCCGTCCGCGCCCTCGGGGTGTTGGTGGGGTTGTGGCTGCTGGCAGTCCCTCAATCCGAGGCAGACGTTGATGCTGCGCTCCCGGGCGTGCTTACGCGAGGGCTGGCGGATTTGGGCCTCGCGACGGTGGATTCGGGGGTCGTGCGCGCCAAGGTAGATCTTCGCCCGTATGGCTGGGACGCCAATTCAGATGGGAGCGGGGGAGCGAATCTCTGGGTAGCCAGCGATCTTGCCGCCCATCAGCAACCGGGTGTGCTGCGGCACGACCACGTCTTGGGGATCGGGCGTGCATCCACCACCCTTGTGCAGGCCACCATCAGGGAAAACGTCAAGCGCGCACTGGATGTCGGCACTGGGTGCGGCATCCAAACGTTCCACTTGCTGCATCACTGCGAACACGTCACGGCCACAGACATCTCGGAGAGGGCCCTTGCTTTCACCCGCTTCAACCTGCTGTTGAACGCCGTGGAACTGGGCTTGGATCCGGATCATCTGGAGAGGCGTGTCACGCTTCGCCGTGGATCCCTTCTGGAACCAGTGGCGGGGGAACACTTCGGGCTCATCGTCTCCAACCCTCCCTTTGTCATCACGCCACGCACGGGCGGCGAATCAGTTGCTGACCAATTCACGTACCGGGACGGCGGACTTGCAGGGGACGGAATCGTGGCTGCCCTTGTGACGTCATTGGCCCACGTACTTGAACCTGGTGGGATCGCCCAGATGCTGGGCAACTGGGAGATACCTTCGGGCAACCGCTGGATGGGCCGTCCCGCCGACTGGGTAAGGGACTCCGGCCAGGATGCTTGGTTTATCCAACGGGAGCAGGTAGGGCCTGAACAATATGCGGAGACGTGGTTGCAGGACGCCTCCCAAAACCGCGACGACGGCCACTATAAGGCGTCGTACGCGGCCTACCTTGACGACTTCGCCTCCAGGAGTGTCCAGGGCATCGGGTTCGGCATGATCTTTCTGCGCAGGCCGTTCGCGTCCTCTGGCCCCATCATCGATCGCTTTGAAGAAATCACGCATCCGATCGAGCAACCGGTGGGCCCGCATCTTCGAGCAGCTGTGCACCGCGCGGATTGGATGGCGGCCAACACCTTGGCCGAAGCCCATCTGCTGGTTGCCGAGGACGTCACCGAGGAACGCCATCAACGGCCCGGGGCGGAGCATCCAGGAGTCATCCTTTTGCGCCAAGGCGCCGGCCTGCGCCGGACCAACCTGCTCAGCACCGAACTCGCCGGATTTGTCTCCGCATGTGATGGTCAGCTCACCGTTGGCCAGATAATCTCGGCCTTGGTAGCGCTTCTGGGAGGTGCGGAGGACTTCGACGAGCAAGGCTTCCGGGACCGCCTGCTGCAGGACGTCACCAACCTGGTCCTGGAGGGCTTCCTGCTCCCGTACACCGATCAGGCGAGTCAGGCCACCGCAACTCAGGCCACCGCGACGCAGGTCATGGCATGACCGGCAACGCACCGCCGCTGCCGGTAGGTACCCGCCTCCTTCGGTGTGACGCTGACTACACTGAGGGAGTGATAGCCAACAACCCAGCATCCCAGCCGGACCACGAGGTGACTCGGGGCAAGCGCGCCGAGAAGACGGTTGAGATCACTGATCCAAAAGCTATCCGCGCCTTGGCCCACGCTGCCCGCCTCGAGGTCATCTCAGAGCTCTACGCCACGCAGGTGAGCCACACCGCCACGGAACTGGCAGCGAGGACGGGACTCACCCCCAGCGCCATGAGCTATCACCTCCGTGCACTCCAGAAGTGGGGGATCGTGGCCCCGGCCGAAAATTCCGGTGATGCCCGGGAACGCCGCTGGAGGGCTGCCGGCACAGACTTCACTATTTCGGGAGGCAGCATAGCCAGCCCGGAAATTGCAGTTGTGGACCTCGAGCTCGACGCGTTCCGGCGTCGGGCATCCGCATTTGCCAAGGCCCGCGGGGAACGCAAGCAAAAGGGACAAGCGGCCGAGGAAGCTGCGGCGGTGGTCTTGGCGAGCAATTTGCTGTACCTTACCAAAGCGCAGCGCAAGGAGCTTTCGGAACGCATTCGTGAGGTCTTGCGCGAGTACGAACTTGAGGATCCCAGTCGTATACCTGAGGGCGCCGAGCGCATGGCCACCCTGTGGTCGATGATCCCGGATGACCGCGTGGCACCGGGGCAATAACTGCCCGGCTGGACCTCTGAAAGACCCTCCCGGTTCCCGGCCGAAAACGCAGGATTCTGCAATCTATGGTGAACTAGGCCAGTATGGGCACCAGCCCAATCACACATTTTTTCTGTAGGAGCACCGTGCCCAGCAAGGCAAAAACCGGCAAGAAACTCGTGATCGTGGAGTCTCCCGCCAAGAGTAAGACCATCGCCAAGTACCTTGGCGAGGGCTTCATTGTCGAGGCCTCGATCGGCCACATCCGGGACCTACCCCAACCCTCGGACCTTCCTGCAGAACTGAAGAAGACCTCGCTGGGCAAGTTCGCCGTCGATGTCGAAAACGACTTCAAGCCTTACTACGTTGTCTCGCCGGACAAGAAGAAGAAGGTCGCCGAGCTCAAGGCCCAACTCAAAGACGCCGACGCGCTCTACCTCGCAACCGATGGGGACCGCGAAGGTGAAGCCATTGCGTGGCACCTGCTGGAGGTTTTGAAGCCCAAGGTTCCGGTGTACCGGATGACCTTCGGTGAAATCACCAAGGAAGCAATCCACCGCGCCATGGACAACCTTCGCGACGTCGACACAGCCCTGGTGGACGCCCAGGAGACCCGGCGCATCCTTGACCGGCTCTACGGTTACGAGATTTCCCCGGTCCTCTGGCGAAAAGTGGCCCGCGGCCTCTCCGCCGGACGCGTTCAGTCCGTGGTCACCCGCATGGTGGTGGACCGTGAACGTGAACGCATGGCCTTCCGGGCAGCCTCCTACTGGGACCTGACCGGACAGTTCGGTGCGGACTCTGGATCCTTTAAGGCCAAGCTTGCAGCCGTGGACGGCGCCAAAGTTGCCAGCGGCCGTGACTTCAATGACAACGGCCAGCTCACCTCATCGAACGCCGTGCACCTCGACGAGGAACGCGCAACGTCCTTGGCTGCCGGCCTTGAGAACGCGGATTTCCGCGTCCGATCTGTCGATACAAAGCCGTACACCCGCCGCCCCGCAGCACCGTTCACCACCTCCACGCTGCAACAGGAGGCCGGACGCAAGCTTCGCTTCTCGTCCAAGAGCACCATGCAGGTAGCGCAGCGCCTGTATGAAAACGGTTACATCACCTATATGCGTACTGACTCGTCAGCACTGAGCAATGAAGCCGTCACGGCTGCGAGGCGTCAGGCGTCTGAGCTTTATGGGCCCGAGTACGTCCCCACGAGCCCCCGCGTCTATGCCAACAAAGCCGCAAACGCGCAAGAAGCCCACGAGGCCATCCGCCCCGCCGGTGACTCCTTCCGCACCCCGGCACAGGTGGCCAAACAGCTGAGCGGCGACGAGTTCCGGCTCTACGAACTCATTTGGAAGCGCACGGTCGCCTCCCAGATGGCAGACGCCAAGGGTTCCACGGCCACCATTCGTCTCGGTGCGATCGCCGCGGATGGCCGCGACGCCGAGTTCTCCGCGTCCGGCACCGTCATCACTTTCCCGGGGTTCTTGGCCGCTTACGAAGAGGGCAAGGACGAAAGCCGCGGGGATGACGATTCCGACGAAGCACGGCGCCTGCCGAACGTCGCCAAAGATGATGAACTGACGGCCTCGGAAATCCTGGCCGTGGGCCACGAGACCTCACCGCCCCCTCGGTACACGGAAGCATCGCTGACCGCAGAGCTGGAAAAGCGCGGCATTGGACGCCCATCCACTTACGCTTCAACCATTTCCACCATCCAAGACCGCGGTTACGTCCGGAAACAAGGGTCCGCCCTGGTTCCCAGCTGGATCGCCTTCTCCGTGATCCGGTTGCTCGAGCAGCACTTCACGGACTACGTGGATTATGAGTTCACGGCGGATATGGAAGGCGACCTGGATAAGATCGCCAACGGCCAAGCAGCCGGAACTGCATGGCTCAAGCACTTCTATTACGGCGAAGACGCAGACCCCGGCCTGTTGAGCATCGTGAACAACCTCGGTGAAATCGACGCCAGAGAGATCAACTCCGTGCCCATCGCGGAAGGCATCACTCTGCGCGTCGGTAAGTTCGGCCCTTACCTGGAAAGCTCAATTCCAACCCTGGATGAGAAGACCGGCGAGGTAGTGGAGTCGGCCCGGGCGAACGTGCCCGAAGATCTGGCTCCGGACGAGCTCACAGCGGCTAAAGCCAAGGAACTCATGGAGACCGCTGCCCCGGAGGAGCGCGTCTTGGGTGCCGATCCGCACACAGGACACACGGTGGTGGCCAAGAACGGCCGGTATGGAGCCTACGTCACCGAGATCATCCCCGAGATGACCGAAGAAGAGCAGTTGGCCAACCAGCCGGTGGAGTACTACAAGAACGGCAAGCCCAAACCGCCCAAGAAGCCCGTCAAGGCCAAGCCGCGCACGGGATCCCTCTTCAAGTCCATGACGGTAGACACTGTGACCCTTGACGAGGCGCTCCAGCTCATGAGTTTGCCGCGCGTCCTGGGTGAAGATGCGGATGGCAACCCGATCACGGTTCAAAACGGCCGTTTTGGTCCCTACCTGAAGAAGGGCACCGATTCACGCTCCATCGGGTCCGAAGAAGAGATCTTCACCATCACGTTGGAACAAGCGCTGGAGATCTATTCGCAGCCCAAACAGCGTGGCGCGCGTGCCGCAGTTCCACCGCTTGCGGAGTTTGGTCCTGATCCGGTGTCCGAGAAGAACATCGTGGTCAAGGAAGGCCGTTTCGGTCCTTACATCACCGATGGCGTCACCAATATTACCGTGCCTCGTTCCACCTCCCTGGAGGAGCTGACCCGGGAACGCGCCGTCGAACTTTTGGCGGAAAAACGTGCCAAGGGGCCTGTCAAGCGCACCACCACCCGGAAGGCTCCCGCCAAGAAGGCCGTGGCCCGGAAATAAGATTTCCGGGTCCCAGAGGTTGGCCGGGCCGGTTCACGTGAATTGCGTCCCGGCCGGCATCGTGGTCGAGTAGGACTATGACTGAACAGACCGTTTCACCGGAAAACGAGCCCGAAAGCGCCACCGAGGCAACAGGGGGCGGCCAGCACGACGCGCAGCCGCTGAACGAACTGGAGCTGAAGCTGGCCGCCGCCGAGCAGCCGGATGCGAACCCTGTGGAGGTCATCCTTGCCTTCCTCAACAACGAGGTCTACCTGGTCAGCTCCGAAGGTGTGGACGGTCCAGATTCCTCCGTGGAACCCTTGGTTCTTGCCAACGCGGACGGGCAGCCGGTCCTGGCGGTCTTCAGCCACCCCAGCCGGGTGGACGAGAGGTTCCTTGAGGCCGCCCCGCATGTCCTGGGTACGTTGGGTTCGGCCATTCTTGGGAACATCGGCAATGAGTTGGGCATGGTCATTAACCCGGGCAGCGAGTACGGGTTCGAAATCGACCCCGAGGGCATCGCGAACATCCGCCGGGACTTCAAACGGGCAGACGACGCCGGAGAGCCTGCGGAATAGGCAGGCAAGCATCAGCCCCCACCGCCCGGACCCGCATGGCTATGCCACCGGAGGCGCGAAACGTGGCCCAAAGTTACTTCCCGGGCTTCGAATCGGTGAATAATGGCAGAATGCGTCTTGGCGTTCTCGACATCGGGTCAAACACCGTCCACCTCCTGCTGGTGGATGCCCACCCCGGCGCGCGCCCAGTACCGTTCGCTTCGCACAAACGGCCACTCTCGCTGGTTCAATACCTGGACGGCGACGGGAATATCAGCGATGCCGGCCAGCATGAGCTCATCGAGTTCGTGTTGGAGGCGTGGGAATTCGCGGCCGCCCACAAAGCCCAAGACCTCTTGGCTTTCTGTACGTCAGCCATCCGCGAGGCCACCAACGGTGCCGATGTCCTGGCCCGGGTAAAGCACGAGACCACGGTGACGCTCCAGGAACTGACGGGAAGCGAAGAAGCGTCCATGACCTTCTTCGCAGTCCGCCGTTGGTACGGCTGGGGCGCCGGTCCGATCCTGGACCTCGACATCGGCGGCGGCTCCTTCGAAATGGCGTACGGAACTGACGAGCTGCCTGAGTTTGCCACCTCTGTGCCGCTAGGTGCGAGCCGTTTGACCAGGGATTGGCTGCAGGATGACCCGCCCACGGCCAAGAGCGTCAAGGAACTTCGGCGTTACATCCGCTCTACGTTGAAGCCCGTTGCCCGCAGCTTCCAGGAGGTTGGACGGGCAAACCTTGTGGCCGGGACGTCCAAAACGTTCCGTTCCCTGGCCCGGATCGCCGGGGCTGCCCCCAGTGGCGCTGGACCCTACGTCAAGCGGGAGTTGCACGCAGCAGACCTCGGCTTGTGGGCGCAACGGATCTCCGCGATGAGGGTGGAGGACAGGCTATATCTCCCGGGCGTTTCGGACGCCCGCGCGCACCAGCTCCTGGCCGGTGCGCTGGTTGCCGAGGCGGCCTTGGAACTCTTTGAGTTCCCGAAGATGGAAATTTGCCCATGGGCTTTGCGTGAGGGATTGATTCTCCGCCGCTTGGATCAGCTGGTATTCGAAGAAGCGCTGGACCCCGCCCCGCACGTTGGTAAACGCAAGGACAAGTCCAAAAAGAAAGCAGCCAAGGAAGCCAAGAAGATATTGGATATCGATCAATCCCGCCACGAGTCACTCGACTTCCCGGCCCCCGCAGACACCCCGCCCCTTGCCCCTATCCCAGCCCCTGCTGCAGGCGGGCTGGTCTCCTGAGATGAGTAACGACGTCGAACCCGAACTGAATGACCGCCAGATCCCTGTGGCGCTGTCCAGCGCCTCCGTCTACCCGCTCAGCGTCCACGATGCCTTTGCCGTGGCCCAGGACCTGGGCTACGAGGGCGTGGAGGTGATGGTTACCAACAATGCCGTGAGTCAGAACCCCAAAGCCCTTATCCAACTTAGCCATCGATACCATCAGGAGATTGTCTCCATCCACGCACCCACTTTGCTGTTGACGCAACAAGTGTGGGGTACGGCGTGGAACAAGATCGAAAAATCCTGCCAGATGGCCGTGGAGGTCGGGTGTGACACCGTGGTGGCGCACCCGCCGTTCAGGTGGCAATCCAACTATGCCGAAAACTTCGTTGAGGGCGTCAAAGAACTCGCGGAGACCTACCAAGTACGCATCGCGGTAGAGAACATGTACCCGTGGCGCGTTCGCGGGCGGGAAGCCGTGGCCTACCTGCCGCACTGGGACCCGCTGGGCCAGGATTACGACGACGTCACATGGGACTTCTCGCACGCCGCCACAGCGGGAGCCAACAGTTTGGAAGCCATCAAGTCGCTGGGCAGCAAACTCCGTCACGTCCACCTCACGGATGGTTCGGGGTCGGGGAAAGATGAGCATCTGGTTCCCGGTACCGGCACCCAGCAGTGCGCGGACGCGCTGCAGCATTTGGCGTCGAGCGGTTTTGACGGCGTTGTAGTGGCGGAGATTTCCACCCGAAAAGCGAAAGTAGCCGGGGAACGCGAGGAGATGCTGGCTGAGACCTTGCGCTTCGCGCGGCAGCACTTGAGCGTGCCGCTGGTGCGCAGCGCGGATCAGTAAGGCAGCGCGGATCAGTAAGGCAGCGCGGATCAGTAAGGCAGCGCAGACCAGTAAGGCACCTGACACAGTAACGGGCGCGCTGGCCCAGTAACGGCCTCGCCCGTTCCTGGGTCGGCCCGGGCCCCGTCAGGTGGGCCGGTTAAAAGCGAAAGCACCGGCGGCCGAATCGGGAAATGGGGGAAAACCCGCCCGGCCACCGGTGCTGCTGGCGGACATCCCCATGCCCGCCTCATCACTCGCACCCTCAATGAGGTAGTACCAACGTTAGGGACCGAGCATGGGTGTCCCCTGCAATAACCTTGGGAACAAGCTGGGAATCCGGATCCGGGGACCGTTAGACCCGATCCTTGGCGAACTGCAATGATGGACCAATGAGCAACCGAATCGCATTCCTTGGCTGTGGATCCATGAACGAGGCTATCCTGGGCGGCCTGCTGGCCGCCGGGAAAGACCCGTCCGACGTCGTCGCAACTGTCCGGCGGGCTGCCCGCGCGGAGGAACTTGCCCACCGTCACGGAGTCATGGCGATCGCCGGTGATGAGGAGCCGGATAACAACCAATTGGCTACCAAGGGCGCGGGGATGGTCATCCTCGGCGTCAAGCCCGTGGGGATTGCGGACCTTGCCCGCGAGATCAGCCCGGCGCTGGCTGAGGACACCATTGTGGTCAGTGTCGCGGCCGCTGTTTCCATCGCCCAGCTCGAAGCCGCGTTGCCCGAGGGGCAGCCCGTCATCAGGACCATGCCCAATACGCCGGCACGGTTGGGCCGCGGCGTCATTTCTGTCTCTCCCGGAACTCACTGCACACCTGAACAGCTGGACATGGTGAAGACCGCTCTGGCCGGTGTCGGCACGGTAGTGCAGGTTCCCGAGGACCAGGTGGATGCGTTGTCCGCGATCAGCGGCTCAGGGCCTGCCTATGCCTTCTACCTGGCCGAGGCGATGGCGGCAGCGGGAACCGAGCTGGGGCTCGATCCTGAGCTGTCCGTGATGTTGGCGCGGGAGACCGTGGCCGGAGCAGGTTTCATGCTCGCAGAACCGGGCGCGGACCCCACTGCCCTCCGTGTGGGAGTGACAAGCCCCAACGGCACCACCGAGCGCGCCATCGCCGTGTTTGACGACGCCGGGATTCCCAAGATCATTGCCGACGGCGCCCGGGCGGCAGCCGCGCGGGCAGCGGAGATCACGAAGCAGCTCAGCTAAGGTTCGGCCCAGCCGTGGGGAGCCGCCTAAGGGCGTGCCGCGAACCGTTCCAACAAATCCACATGGCCGGAGACGATCAGCATGTCGTGGCTGGACACCTTGGTTTCGGGACGGGCGTACGTGAAGTCCTCGCCGGGGGACTTCACCCCCACAATGGTCACGCCGTACTTTGACCGGACCTTGGACTCGTCGAGGGTAAAGCCCACGGTTTCCTTGGGCGGGTACATCTTGACGATCGCAAAGTCGTCGTCGAACTCGATGAAGTCAAGCATCCGGCCGGAGACCAGGTGTGCCGCGCGGACCCCGGCATCGGCTTCCGGGTAGATCACGTGGTTGGCACCGATTCGGGTGAGGATCTTGCCGTGCGAGGGCGTGATGGCCTTAACCCAAAGGTGTTCAATGCCCAGGTCAACCAGGTTCACCGTGATCAGCACGGAGGATTCGATCGATGTCCCGACGCCCACCACCGCGGAGCTGAACTCCTGTGCACCGAGTTGGCGCAGCGCATCGATATTGGTGGCATCGGCCTCAACTACGTGGGTGAGGACGGGTGCCCATTTCTGGACCAAGGTGCGATCCCGCTCGATGGCGAGGACTTCGCGTCCCTGCTTGACCAGTTGCTCGGCTGTGGCGGACCCGAAGCGGCCAAGGCCGATGACCAGCACCGGGGCGTTGTGGGCGGGGCGGTTGGCCGCCCCCGTGGTCTTAGCCAATGATTGGCCTCTCTTCCGGGTAGTGGTACAACTGGCTGCGCTGGCGCAGGGCCAAACCGGCAGCGAGGGTTACGGTGCCCACGCGGCCGGCGAACATGAGTATGGCCAGGACGTAGACGCCCGACGGCGGCAACTCACCACTGAGGTTGGTGCTCAGGCCCACAGTGGCGAAGGCGGAGATGGTTTCAAAAAGTACCCGATCCAGGGACGCTCCGCTAATGGAGAGCAGCAGGAATGCGGCCACGGAAACGAAGGTGGCCCCGGCGACGATCACGGAGATGGCCACCCGCATGGTGCCTTGGGGGATGGTGCGGCCGTACACCTTCACGTCGGCATCGCCGCGGGCTTCGGCGATGATCGCTAGGAACATGACGGCGATGGTGGTTACCTTGATGCCGCCGGCAGTCGAAGCTGAACCGCCGCCGGCAAACATGAGCGCATCGCTGAGGAGTTTGGTGGTGGGCTCCATCTGGTTCTGGTCCACCAGGCTGAAACCGCCGGAGCGTGTCATGACAGAGGCAAAGATGGAGTGAATCACCTTGTCGCCGAAGTTCATATTGGCGATGGTGCGTACGTTATCCCACTCCATGAGGCCCCACAGCAGGGCACCGGCCACCAGCAAAATGAGGGATACCTGGATGGTGAGCTTGGTGTGGAGGTTCCATTTCTTCCAGTTGAGCCCGTTTTGTTGGAGCACCATCACCACGGGGAAACCCAGGCTTCCAAGGAAGACGCCAAGCATCAGGGGGACCAGTATCCAGAGATCGGTCTCGTAGGGGACTACGCCGTCCGAGTGTGGGGTGAATCCGGCGTTGTTGAAGGAAGAGATGGCATAGAAGATTCCGTGCCACACCGCCTCCCAGAAGGGCTCGCCCAACACCAGGAAACGGGGAATCAGGGACAAAGCCAGGGCGCCTTCGATGACCACCGAGGTGACGATCACGATCCGGAGCAGGGTACCCACTTCGCCAAGCCTGCCGGCGTGGTTCATCGCTTCCTGGGCGATGAGTTTGCCGCGAACGCCCAGCCGTTTGCTCACCATCAGCGCCAAGAGCGAAGCCAAGGTGAGGGTACCCAGGCCGCCCACGAAGATGCCGAGCAGGATGACCAATTGCCCGAAGAAGGACCAGTACGTAGCTGTTGAAACTACGGTCAGGCCGGTCACGCAAACACTGGACACCGCCGTGAACAAGGCTTGGTGCAGGGGAGTGGATTCCCCTGAAGCAGAGGCGGCGGGCAGCGACAACAACCCGGTGAACAGCACGATGACGGATGCGAAAATGACCAGGGCCAAACGGGCCGGTGAGCTGTTTGCAACGTTGTCGATGAAGTCGCGGACGCGGGTGAAAATCCAGAGGCCCTGACGGTCCTGGTGCGTGGGCTGCCAGTTGGCCGGGCTCTGGGACCTCGACTGGCTTTGGGACATGGCGCTCTTCCTCGGTTGAACAAGCTTTCCTGAGTAGTAAACCACTATTCGCGGGCCTGACCGGGCGATGTGGCCTTTCAGCCTCCGGTAGCCTGTTCAGGGTGAACTCCAGAGTTGGGATATCAGCTTCCAGCATTACGCGGTCCGCACTCCCAACGACGGTGGTGTGGGACCCCGCGATGACGGCTTACGACTTCGGCCCGGGTCACCCCATGGCGCCCCGGCGGCTGGAGCTAACTGCACGGTTGGCCCTGGCGCTCGGACTTTTTGACCACAGCCATGTGGCAGTTGAGGCGCCGGCCGTGGCAACCGACGTCGAGCTTTTGACTGTTCACAGCCGGGAGTACATCCAAGCTGTGCGTCGCGTCGGTGCGGATCCTTCCAGCCCCGACGACGCTCGCGGGTTGGGGACCGAAGACGATCCCGCGTTCGCAGGAATGCACGAGGCCAGCGCACGGCTTGCCGGCGGTTCACTGCTGGCTGCCGAGTCCGTCCTTTCCGGCAGGTCGGTTCGGGCGGTGAACTTCAGTGGCGGAATGCATCATGCGGCGCGTGGGAAGGCCAGCGGCTTTTGCGTGTACAACGACGTGGCCATTGCCATCCAGCGGCTGCTCGACGGCGGTGTGCAGCGCGTGGTCTGCATCGACGTCGACGCCCACCACGGCGATGGGACGCAGGGCATCTTCTGGGACGATCCCAGGGTCATGACCGTGTCGCTCCACGAATCCGGCCTCACGCTATTCCCCGGAACGGGTTTCGCCAACGAAACGGGGGGACCAAACGCGGTCGGGACCGCCGTCAACGTGGCGCTTCCTGCTTTCACCGGCGATGCGGCCTGGTTGCGTGCTTTCCACGCGGTAGTGCCGCAGCTTGTGGCCGCCTTCGCACCCGAGGTCATCGTCAGCCAGCACGGATGCGATTCCCACCGCCTTGATCCCCTGACGCACCTCAACCTCAGCGTCGACTGCCAGCGCGAGGCCGCTGCCGCCGTCGCCGGCCTTGCCGCCCGCTACTGCGAGAACCGCTGGATTGCCACCGGGGGAGGCGGCTACGAGGTCACCGGCGTTGTGCCGCGCGCTTGGAGCCATCTGATCGGTATGGTCACGCAGCGACCCGTACCGGTCTCGAAGCCCGTGCCGGAGGCGTGGCGGAGCTATGTGAAGGAAACCTACGGCGAGCCCACCCCCGCGTTGATGGGCGACGACGTGGACATCTGGTGGCGTTCTTGGGAGGTCGGCTACGATCCCGCAGACGAGGTGGACCGCGCCGTCATCGCTACGCGTAAGCAGATATTCCCGCTGTATGGCTTGGATCCCTGGTTCGACTGACGTGTCCTGCACTCGGGCGGCATGAAACAGGATGCCAACAGGCGTATATGTCGCTAGGGTGGGAGGCATGGTGACTGACGACGTATTTGCCGTCATAGCTGAGGCAACCAGACGCGACATCCTGGTCTCCCTCCGCTCTGGGGATAAGGCTGTAGGTGAACTCGTGGCGGAGCTGGCGGCGAGCCAGCCCACTATTTCCAAGCACTTGAAGGTGCTCCGCGAGGCAGACCTCGTCACCATGCGCGCACAGGGCCAGAAGCGCTTCTACACCCTGAACACCAAGCCGCTCGCGGGCATCGCCTCGTGGCTGGAAACGTTCGACGTCGGGCAGGTTAAGCCCGCCGTCGTCGCGCCTTCTGGTGGGGAGCCAGCAGCCGCCGTCAACGGGCCTGCTGCCGTCACCGCCCCCGCCGGCGCGGTGACCGAATCCGGGACGACCGAATCGGGGGCTGACACGCCTGCTACGCGGGTGGACGCCGTCGGCCAGGCCGTGATGGCGCATGCCACCGAATCATCAGGGATTCTTGAGGGCGCCCCGGATGACACCATGCCCCAACACATCGGACGCACCGTGGGCCGGGCCGCCACCAAGGCCGCTGATTTGCTGGCCAACCTTCCGAATCTGCCCAACCTGCCAAAGTTCGGCCGGAAGCGCTAACAGCCGGGTTGGGTCACATTCCCCCCGGATGGAGATGCCGGGGAAGCAAGTGCAACCATGGGCGGGACTGAACACGTCCCCTACAGCTGGGCGCACTGAGGATAGGAACCCCCCATGGATTCAAGGCTCGAAGGTATCCGGGACACCGTGCTTGCGCGGAACCCGGGTGAAAAGGAATTCCACCAGGCCGTCATCGAGGTCTTTGAAAGCCTGGGCCCGGTCCATGACAGGCACCCCGAATTCCTCGAGGGCGCAGTCCTTGAGCGCCTGTGCGAACCTGAGCGGCAGATCATTTTCCGCGTCCCGTGGACCGACGACGCGGGCCGGGTCCATGTCAACCGTGGGTTCCGTGTGGAGTTCAACTCGGCGCTGGGCCCTTACAAAGGCGGCCTGCGTTTCCATCCCTCCGTCTATCTGGGGATCGTGAAGTTCCTCGGGTTTGAGCAGATCTTCAAGAACGCATTGACGGGCATGCCCATCGGTGGCGGAAAGGGCGGCTCGGACTTCGACCCCCGGGGGCGTTCCGACGCCGAGATCATGCGTTTCTGCCAGTCCTTCATGACTGAGCTGTACAGGCATATTGGCGAGTACACCGACGTGCCGGCGGGGGACATCGGGGTGGGAGGCCGTGAAATCGGGTACCTTTTTGGCCAGTACAAGCGCATCACCAACCGCTACGAATCCGGGGTCCTCACGGGCAAGGGCATCTCATGGGGCGGGTCGCTCGTTCGTCCCGAGGCCACCGGCTACGGCACTGTCATCTTTGCCCAAGAGATGCTCAAGACCCGGGGACAGTCCTTTGACGGGCAGCGGGTGGTGGTTTCGGGCTCAGGCAATGTCGCCATCCATGCTATCGCCAAGGCACAGTCCTTGGGGGCCACCGTGGTTGCCTGTTCCGACTCCGCCGGATACGTCGTGGACGAGGCGGGGATCGACGTCGAGCTTCTGCGCCACATCAAGGAAGTGGAGCGCGGGCGCCTGACCGAGTACGCCGCCCGCCGCGGTGGTGCCACCCACGTAACCGGTGGTTCCGTGTGGGACGTCAACGGCACGGTGGCGCTGCCGTGCGCCACGCAGAACGAGCTCGACGGCGATGCTGCCGCCAAGTTGGTCAGCAACGGACTCATCGCGGTCGCCGAGGGCGCCAACATGCCTTCCACAAGGGAAGCCGTGTCCGTGTTCCACGAGGCAGGCATCCTGTTCGGCCCAGGCAAGGCCGCCAACGCAGGTGGTGTTGCCACATCCGCGCTGGAGATGCAGCAGAATGCCAGCCGCGATTCATGGTCTTTCGAGCACACCGAACAGCGGCTCACGGAGATCATGGTAGGCATCCACGATCGCTGCGCAGCAACCGCCGACGAGTACGGTGCGCCTGGAAACTACGTGGTGGGCGCCAACATCGGCGGCTTCGTCAAGGTAGCGGACGCCATGCTCGCCCAAGGCCTCATCTGAGGTTGCTACCCAACTAGGGGACAGATCAGGCCGTACTGAGCCCTCATAGCGACAGGTGCTGTCCCCTAGTTGGGTGGGGGTTAGCGCTGCAGCAGCCGCACGTGGTCCGGATTCAGGTCCGAGACCTTGCTGACGCCCAGCAACGCCATGGTCCTGGTCATGTCCTTCTCGAGGATCTGGATGGCACGGTCCACACCCGGGCGGCCGCCCGCCATCAAACCGTAAAGGTACGCCCGGCCAATCAGGGCAAAGTCAGCACCCAAGGCCAGTGCAGCCACGATGTCCGCACCGCTCATGATGCCCGTGTCCAACATGACGGCAGCCTTGCTGTTGTCCGACGCCAGCCCCGTTGTGACCTCGGGAAGCAAGTGGAACGGGATGGGTGCGCGGTCCAGTTGGCGGCCCCCATGGTTGGACAACACGATGCCATCGGCGCCGTGGTCCACCACTTGCCGGGCGTCCTCCACGGTTTGGATGCCTTTGACCACGAGCTTGCCCTTCCATGTTTCACGCAGCCAGTCCAAGTCCTGGTAGGTCAGTGTCGGATCAAACATGGAATTGATGAGCTCGGCCACAGTCCCGGTGTAGCGCGATAGTGAGGCAAACGTCAGGGGTTCGTGGGTGAGGAAGTTGAACCACCACGCCGGGCGGTAGGACGCGTCCACCACCGTTTTCAGTGTCAGCGCCGGCGGTATGGTCATGCCGTTCCGGACGTCCCGCAGGCGCGCACCTGCAACAGCGGTGTCCACGGTGACCATCAGGGTGTCGTTACCGGCCTTCGCGGCCCTTTCGATCAGCCCAAGGGAGCGCTCGCGGTCCGTCCACAAGTACAGCTGGAACCAGTTCCGGCCGTTCGGGGCAGCGGCTGCCACATCCTCGATCGAGGCGGTGCCCATGGTGGACAGGGTGTAAGGAATCCCGGTGGCTTCGGCTGCTTGTGAGCCCGCGTATTCGCCCTCGGACTGCATCATGCGGGTAAAGCCGGTTGGTGCGATCCCGAAGGGGAGGCGTGATTCCTGGCCCAAAATGTCCGTGCGGAGATCGATTCTTGAAACGTCCCGCAGGATGCCAGGGCGGAATTCGATGTCCTGGAAGGCCTGACGTGCGCGACGAAGGGTGATTTCTTCCTCGGCAGCACCGTCGGTGTAATCAAAAGGAGCCTGCGGGGTGCGACGCTTGGCCATGTCCCGCAGTTCCCAAATGGTGCTGGCCCTCTTCAGCCGGGCGGTCTTGCTGAACTCCGGCTTCTTGAACTGCATCAGCGGCGCCAGGTCCGCGACGCTCGGTATGCGTCGCTTCAGTGCCGGCGGCCGCACGACGGCGGCTGGCGGCTGGGGTGCGCGGGTTACGTTTTGGTCGCTCCCGGCATCGGCTGGCGCGGCGGTGATCTTGGGATCGATCGTGTCGGTCATGCGGGTCTCCCTAGGGTTCGCGTGGTCTAGCCACACTCTAGGGCATGTGGTCTGACCACATCAAGTACTATTCGGATATGCGCACGCACGAGCTGGTCCTGCAATGGATCGAAAAGCAGATTTCCGACGGCGAGCTCACCTTGGGTGGCCGTTTACCCGGCGAGCGGGCCATGGCTGAGCAACTGCAGGTTTCCCGGACCTCGGTCCGTGAGGCCGACCGGATCCTGGAGGTCATGGGGGTGGTCCGGGCCGGCGTTGGATCCGGGAAAGATGCGGGAACGGTAGTGATTGCCGAGCCGGGAACTGCTTTGGGTTCCACCCTGCGCTTGCACGTGGCCACCCGTCACCTGCCGGTAGGGGACATGGTGGAAACCCGCGTGCTCCTCGAGTCGTGGGCAGCCGGTCGCGCCAAAGCCGGCACGCCTGCGCTTGAGGAGGCCGCCAAGCTCTTGGATGAGATGGATGCGGGCCCGGACGTCGGCACGTTCCTCACCTTGGACTCACGCTTCCATGTCGCCCTGGCACAAGCGGCGGGAAACGCCGTCTTCTATTCCGAGGCTGGAGTTGCCCTGGTCTACGCGGGCCACTGATCAGGCGCTGGGCTGATCAGGCGTGCCCCCTCGTGGGCTCAATGAAGGCGCCGCGGTGCTTTTCCGGATCTCCATTCGTGGCCGGAACTCGTCCCGGACCGGTGCGGGTGCTTCACCGGGCTGCTGGATCTGTTCCCGCATCCTGCGCCACGCCAGGCTACCGATTTCGTTGATCGGTACGGCGGCGGTGGTGAGCGGGGGAGTGGTGTACCGGGCGAACGGAATATCGTCGAAGCCCGCCACGGAGATGTCATCCGGAACGCGGAGTCCACGCTCATGCAAGCCACTCAGCAACCCCATGGCCACAAGATCGTTGAATGCAAGGATTCCGGTGGCACCGCAGGCAATCACGAGGCCGGTTGAATCGTGTCCTGAATCGAAGTTTGAGCCTCCGGGAAGCAGCTGGAGTTCGATCGCGGGGTGTTGCTCACGGAAAACTTCCAAGCCGGCAAGGCGCTGCCTGTTGGACGCGCTGTGTTCCGGTCCCGCGAGGAATGCCAGTCGCTTATGCCCAAGCGCTACAAGGTGGTGGGCCAAGTCCTGGATGCCCTGTTCGTAGTCGACGTTCAGGCTGGGGGTGTTGTCCACCGTCGTGCGGTTGATGAGCACCAACGGGTGCAGGCTCGGCGCAAGTTCCTCCAACTGGGCGTCGCCCATCCTGGGCGCGCACAGCACCACGCCGTCGCATCGACGCCGGGCCTCGCCAGCCAAGATTGCCTCCTCGCTGGTAACCTCCGAGGAATCGGCGATGAGGACCCGGTATCCGTCTGCCCCGGCGGCAATGCTGAGGCCGCGGAGGATGGCCTGGAAGGTCGGATTGGCAAGGTCCGGGACCACGATCCCGATGGTGTCCGTTTTGCCCAAGGCCAGGCTCCGGCCCACTGGATTGGGCTGATACTTCAGTTCTGCGGCTGCCACCCGGACCCGCTCAGCGATGCCTGCATCCACCGCGGCATTGCCGTTCATGACGCGGGAGACAGTGGCGTGCGAGACGCCGGCCTTAAGGGCAACATCGGCAATGCCAATGCGTTTGTTGGCGTTGTTACGTGCCATGCCGCCCTCCCCATCTATCGCCGCACCCTGCCGGAGCAGCCTGCCATGAGCCTCGCGGCCCGGAATCGGGCCCGCTCGCACGCCGAGGCGTTGACAGAAAGCTTATAGTGCCTCGGTAAACGATTTCTTGGTTCACTCGAAACTGTCCAGCGGCCGGTTGCAGGGCTCGCTTGCGAGGCCGTGCGGAGGACGTAGGATGCCCTCATGCCTCTTTTCGACCTCCCGCTCGAGCAACTCCGTGATTACACTTCCGCGGCAGTACCGCCGGCCGACTTGGACGCCTTCTGGGACCGCACCATCTCCGAGGCCCGGGCTTTCCCGCTCGACGCCGTTTTCGAACCGGTGGATAACTACCTCACGGTCATCAACACTTTTGACGTCACATTCTCCGGCTTCGGCGGCGACCGCATCAAGGGCTGGCTTCACATTCCCGCGAATTGCGAGCCGGGCCAGAAACTTCCTGTGGTGGTCGAATTCATCGGATACTCCGGCGGGCGGGGCTTGGCCAACCAGAATACCCGATGGGCCCAGGCCGGCTACGCGCATTTCATCATGGACACCCGCGGTCAGGGGTACGGCGGTGTGTCAGGCGATACGCCCGATCCGCACCCTTCGGCGGGCGAGGTCAACTTCGCCGGGCTCATGACCCGGGGTTCGGGGCACCAGGAGGAGTACTACTTCCGCAGGGTCTACGTGGATGCCTTCCGTGCGGTGGAAGCGGCACAGAGCCACGCCGCCGTCGACCCCTCCAAAGTAGTGCTGACCGGGGTGAGCCAAGGTGGCGGGATCACCGTCGCGACCGCTGGGCTGACGGCCGGAAGGCTCGACGGCGTCATCGCCGCACTGCCCGACGTCCCGTTCCTGCAGGATTTCCCGCGAGCAATCGACATCGCCCCGCGTGGTCCGTACCTGGAAATCGCAGGATTCCTCGGCAGGCACCGCGACAAATACGAGCCTATGCTGGCGGTTCTTAACTACTTCGACGGCGTGCATCTGGGCCGGGCGGCCACCGTTCCCGCGCTGTTCTCCGCCGCGCAAATGGACGATATTTGCCCGCCCTCAACGGTCTTTGCCAGCTACAACAGCTACGGCACCGGCCCTTCCGCAAAGGTCAGTGCGCCGGACAAGGACATTGAGGTGTATCGCTTCAACAACCACGAGGGCGGCCAGGAGCACCACTGGATCAAGCAACTTCAGTTCCTGCGCAAACTCTTGTCATCATGACGGACACGATTTGCCCGGTGTGAAGAAGCGCAGTTATGGTGTGGCTATGACTAACCGTTGGTATGCGTATTTTTCGTTGGCTCTGGAGGGGCCCGCGTCTAACTGACACGCATCCAACTTTCCTTCAGAGCCAACAGGGCAGAGATCATTCTCTGCCCTTTGCCATATCCGGCGGGTTCTGAGACGGGACCCGCTCCGCACCGGACAGGACCCAGACATGACCAGCATCGCCGCCGAATCCCCTGAATCGCTCCATGCCGCCGAACCCACAGAGGCAAAGCAGCCCGCCACCTCCAATCTGCGGGTGGCCCGTTTCGAACCGCTTCCGGCACCCCAGGACCTCATCGCTGAGCTGCCGCTGGACGGCCACTCAGCTGCCGTCGTCGACCGTGGCCGCGACCAGGTCCGTGCCATCATGGACGGCGTGGACGATCGCCTCCTGGTGATCGTGGGCCCGTGCTCCATCCATGACCCCAAGGCGGGCCTCGAATACGCCCGACGGTTGGTCAGCCAAGCGGAGAAGCACAAGGCCGACCTGCTCATCGTCATGCGGACTTACTTCGAGAAGCCCCGCACCACCGTCGGCTGGAAGGGCCTGATCAATGATCCCCACCTGGACGGCAGCCACGACATTGCCGCGGGCTTGCGTGCCGCTCGCGGCTTCCTGAAGCAGGTCACGGCACTGGGCTTGCCCACGGCCACCGAGTTCCTCGAGCCCATCAGCCCGCAATACATGGCGGATCTCGTTTCGTGGGGCGCAATCGGCGCGCGCACCACCGAAAGCCAGATCCACCGCCAGCTTGCCTCCGGCCTTTCCATGCCCATCGGTTTCAAGAACGGTACCGACGGAGACCTCCAAGTGGCCATTGACGCATGCGGTGCATCTGCTGCTGAGCAAGCCTTCCTGGGAATCGACGACGGCGGCCGGGCAGCCCTGGTGGCGACCTCCGGCAACCCGGACACCCATGTGATCCTGCGCGGCGGACGCAAGGGCCCAAACTACTCGCAGGAGCACGTCGCCGCGGCGTCGTCCAAGCTGGCGGCCAAGGGACTGAACCCGCGACTGATCGTGGACGCCAGCCATGCCAACAGCGGCAAGAGCCACCACCGGCAGGCCGAAGTTGCCTTGGAAATCGGCGCCCAGCTGGAGGCAGCGGAGACCTCGCCGATTGCCGGCGTCATGCTGGAGAGCTTCCTCGTGGGCGGAGCCCAGAACTTGGATACCGCCAAGCAGTTGGCCGGGGAACAGGAGCTGACGTACGGGCAGAGTGTCACGGATGCCTGCATGGAATGGGACGTCACGGCATCGGTGTTGGAGCAGCTCGCAGCCTCGGCCCGGAAGCGTCGGCAGGCTACCGCGGAGTAGGACTCTGGGGCCCGGTCCGCGCGGCCCGTTTCGTGGGTTTGCTGCGCAAAGTGCCGTGCGCTCGGCCTTCCACGCAGCGATCCCCCGTTCCGGGAACGTCCTGCTCCCGGAGTCGTGTCCCACTTGTCGGAAATGCTTTCACATTGGCCCCAGCAGCCTCTAGAGTATCTATCACAGGGTTGTTTGATGGCTCAGCATCGGCACACCGTCTATCTGGGGTGTCCTACTGGCTGAGAGCAAAGGAATATGGGAAATGTCCGCGGAGACTAACTTCTCGAATGCGCGTTTCATGACGGTGGCTGAAGTGGCCGACGTTCTTCGCGTTTCCAAAATGACCGTGTATCGATTGGTGCACTCAGGGGAAATGCCCGCCGTCAGGTTCGGCCGCTCCTTCCGTGTCCCGGAGGAAGCAGTTGCACAGTACCTCAAGGGTGCTGTTGTTGACGGGCAATCCGAGACTGCCTGAGACCGCATGTTCCGTCCGGGCTTTGCTGCGCGGACGGTGGTCACAGAGTGCCCCGTGAAAGCGGTACCCTGTTAAGGAACGTTTTACGTCAATGTAAGAATCTGTCAGTTGTACTGTCTGCTTCCGCGGATGCGTTCCAACAGACAGGACCTTCTAGTTTGTAAGGAACTTTCGTGGGTTCAGTTATTAAGAAGCGCCGCAAGCGTATGGCCAAGAAGAAGCACCGCAAGCTGCTTCGCAAGACACGCCACCAGCGTCGCAACAAGAAGTAGGGATACTTCATCAAGCGTGAATGCCCGTTGCCTTTCGAGGCGGCGGGCATTTTTGCGTCTACCCGCCCATGCCGGCGAGGGCTAAGGCCGCGGGCCGCGGAACCTTGAGAAGCCCCGCCATAGGCCGTAGATCGCCCCGCCGACGGTAGCTGCCTTAAGCCCCAGGGTCGCGGCACGGCGCCCCGCGCGGTAGTCATAGACAGGCCAGTTGTTGTCGCGGGCGTGCCGGCGAAGCTTTCCATCGGGGTTGATAACTACTGGGTGCCCCACCATGGTCAACAAGGGGATGTCATTGGCGGAATCGCTGTAGGCCCAGCAATGATCGAGGTCCAGTCCTTCGCGCTCCGCCACGAGTTGTACTGCCACGGCCTTCGCCGGACCATGCAGGATGTCGCCCACCAGCTTACCGGTGTACATCCCGTCGCTGACTTCGCCCACGGTACCGAGTGCGCCCGTGAGTCCGAGCCTCGTGGAGATGACAGTAGCAACCTCAACCGGAGTGGCTGTCACAAGCCACACCTTCCGGCCTACTCGGAGGTGCTGTTCGGCGAGAGCCTTGGTTCCGGGCCAGATCCGCGATTCGATCATTTCGTCGTACACTTCTTCGCCCAGGGCCTTGATGTCTTCCACCGAGATCCCGGCCGCGAGAGTCAGCGCCGAATCGCGCACGGCATGGACATCTTGCAACGTCTCGCCGCGCATGACGAACTTGAATTGTTTCCACGCGAAACCGGCTGCCTGACTGAGCGTGAAGGCTTTGCGCTCGTACATCTTGCGCGCCACGTGGAAAAGGCTCGCGCCCTTCATGAGGGTGTTGTCCACGTCGAAGAAGGCCGCTTCCCCTGTGTGCTTCTGCAGTTGCGCGTCTGCGACCACAGCGGCGTTCTTCTCCTCGGGCATGCCTTGAGTCTAGTCAATTGCCGGGTCCCCGTGCTTCGCCGCACTGGAGCGCGAGCGGTGGGCATGAGATGGGCGTGGGAGAGGGTGGTGGGGATACCGTTGAGGCATGGTCATTCCCGACGTCGTTCTCCTCACCAAAGCTGACTGCCACCTATGCGCCGAGGCGCGTACCGCCGTCGAGCGTGTCACCGCGGCGCTGGGCGTCCCGTGGGCGGAGCGAAGGATCGACGACGACGCCGGGTTGCAGGAGCAGTACGCGGAGGAGATTCCCGTGGTGTTGGTCGACGGCATCCAGCGTGATTTTTGGAAGATCGACGAACAAAGGTTGGCCCGGACCATCAAGAAGGCCATGGCACGCTGACCCTCCGATGCCGGGAGCAGCAGCTTTTGTTCAGTTTCACCGCGGAGCCATAGAGTGGAACAACGAAGCGATGCAATGGAGAGTACCGTGACTGCTCTGGAACCGTCCCCGGGAGCAGCAACCGAAGGCAACGATCCTGCCAGGAGGCAGATCCCGCCCGCGGCTGTGGCCCGGATGACCCTCTACTTGCGTGCGCTCAATTCCCTGCTGGCTGAGGGTGTGGAACGGGTGTCCTCGGAAGCACTGGCCGAGGCATCAGGCGTCAGCTCCTCCACCCTCCGCAAGGACCTTTCCTACGCAGGTTCGTACGGAACCCGCGGAGTGGGGTACGAGGTCCAGTACTTAAGCCGTCACGTTGCGGCTGCACTCGGACTGACACACGACTGGAAGGTCGCGATCGTCGGGGCCGGTAACCTCGGAAAAGCCCTTGCCAGGTATGGCGGTTTTGAGTCCAGGGGTTTCGACGTCGTGGCGATCTTCGACGCCGATCCCATGGTCATAGGTAACGAGGTGGGCTGGCTCCGTGTCAGTGATTCCGCCGAGCTCGAACGTGTCCTGGAACGGACCCACACAAACATGGTGGTGCTTGCACTTCCGGCCACGGTTGCCCAGGAAGTGTGCGACCGGGTGATAGCCGCGGGAATCAGGAGCATCCTCAGCTTCGCCCCTGTGCTCCTCCAGGTACCGCCGCACGTCAACCTGCGCAAGGTGGACATGGCCACGGAGCTGCAGATTCTGGCCTACCACGCACAGCGGGCGCAGACGCCGGGCCAGGCCGTTGAGCCAGAGCCGGGTCTCCGCCCGCGGTAGTTCGTTGCTGGATCGTTTGTTGCTGGGATGCTTCCTAGTTGCCGTACGGGTTCTGGAACGCACCACTGAACGGCTTCGCCTTGCGGAAGTACGGTGCCGACGACGGCAGGTACAGCAAGACGATGGCGGCGATACCCAAGAGGATCGTGATGGTGGTCAAGCCCAACTGCGCAAGCCCCAGCAGTGAAAGCGCGGCGAGGACCGTGCCCAGGATGCGTGCCCAATTCTTACCGCGCCGAATCTTGAAGGCAACCAAAGTGTAGAGGCCGATCATGATGATGGAAATGATGACCAGGAACGTAATCGCCAAGTTGATGAGGTTGCTCACTGTAACCGCGGGATCCTGCGTGCCCTGAGCTTGGATTGCCTGTTCCACCATCGATTGGCCAGCGCTGGAATTGAGCATGACGATGGTGAGCGGTAGCGAAATCAGCGTCAGGAGAGCGCAACCAAGGAGCATCCAGAAGGAGACGTTGACCAGCTGGGGCACGCCCGTTGCGGATGCTGCTGCTTCACTGGGCCAGCTCATCGGTTGGTTGTACATCGGTGCCGTGGGCTGGGAGACCTGGCCGTATTGCGGCGCTGGGGGCGGGGAGGCCTGGCCGTACTGTGGCGCTGGCGGCGGGGAAGCTTGGCCGTATTGCGGCGCGGCGGGCGGCGGGGAAGCCTGCCCGTACTGTGGCGCGGGCGGAGGGGAGACCTGACCGTACTGCGGGGCAGGGGGCGGGGACGCCTGACCGTACTGTGGGGCGCCCGGTGGCTGGGGGTGGTTGGTGTCGCCCGGGTTGGTGGGCGGGAGGGGCGGGTTGCTCATGGCATTCCTTTGCTCGTTCGACTGCTGGTTCGGCCGCCGGGATCAGCAAAACGACCCTGCCCCCAGCGTGGTTCTGATTCCACCGTACCCCCCTGCGCTGAGCGTGTTCGTGATCCCACGCACCTTTTCCGCCGTCGTCGCAAAATCATCATGAAAGGCGTACTTCCACGATGAAGGCCGCAGCCGTCCGGGGACGGCCGCGGCCTTGCGCTCTCTTAGACGAAGTGCTTCTGGGAATCAGGAAGCCACATCATGACTGCGCCAACCACCGCGGCCAACGATCCAAGAAGACCCAAGTTGAATGTGATGAGAAGGAAAAGGAGAGACAGGACAGCAAAGCCACCTAAAATCGATAGAACCAGTCGGGACCAACGGGCGCCTTCCTTGAGACGTATGGCGACGAAGATATACACCGCAGCTAGGACTAGCGCGAAGACGAGATTGGCGATACCAGCGCCGACCGCGAGTCCCCCGAAGATATCGCGGTAGACAAAGATGTTTACAAAACTCGTCAAGATCCCTAGCACGGCGGCCGCAACCCAAAGCCAGTACGATATGACCAAAGTTTGGGGCACTCCTCTGGTATCCCGGAACCGTTGGGCGATGTTATTGAAATCCAAGCCGAAAACATTCCGTGGTGGAGCGCTGTAGCCCAAGCCGTAGGGGGGTGCAGGATTGTGGGTAGCGGGAGGTCCGTAGGTGGGCTGTCCCGGCGCGGGCTGCGAGTACTGCTGTCCGGGCGAGGGCTGGCCCATTCCGGGCTGCTGCGGAGGCTCGTAACCCGGAGGTGGCTGGTAACCCGGGGGCGGTTGGTAGCCCTGCGGAGGCTGGTAACCCGCAGGAGGAACATTGCCTGGCTGCGGAGGCTCGGAGCCGGGCTGCTGTGGCTGGGGTGCTTCATCTGGGGTACTCATGGCATCACTGTAGACCGCGGGTTGAGGGTTGCATAGGCAATTTTGAGCCAATTCGCAGGTAACTACAGGCTGTTTGCCGAACAATCGGCAAGTGCTCTTGGGAAATGAGAAACGACGCCCCCACCAGCCGTTGGCTGCGCGGGGGCGTCGTCGAAAATGCGGCTGCTTATGCGGCTGCCGGTGCGATGAACGCGAGTTCCAGGTTGATGACTACCTTGTCGCTGACCAGCACGCCACCGGCTTCGAGGACGGCGTTCCAGGTGAGGCCGAAGTCCTTGCGGCTGATGGTGGTTTCGCCGGAGACGCCGGCGCGGGTGTTACCGAAGGGATCGACGGCGACGCCGTTGAATTCGGTTTCGATGGAAACTTCCTTGGTCACACCCTTGATGGTGAGATCGCCCACGAGGTCAAAGCTGTTGCCGTTGGACTTGACGTGGCGGGAAACGAACGTGATTTCCGGGAACTTCTCCACATCGAAGAAGTCCTCGCCCTTGACGTGTCCGTCGCGGTTGACGTCGCCCGAGTCGAAGCTGGCGGTCCGAATGGTCGCGGTGACTTTGGAATCGATCAGGGTCTCACCGAGTTCCAAGGTTGCTTCGGCATCCTTGAACTGGCCGCGTACCTTGCTGATACCTGCGTGGCGAACGGTGAAGCCGATTTCGCTGTGCGAGGCGTCAAGGGTCCAGGTGCCGGTGGTGACGTCAGCGGGAAGGGTCATCATGGTGTTGCTCCTATGGGTAGTGGTAGGTACTGCTTGCTCGACGCTTGCGATGCTTCCTGTTTACTTGAAAGATCAACCGAGCTTCGTACCCAGTATAAACATGCATATGCATCTTTTATTCCAACTCCACGGAACATTTCGGGAAATTTCTGAGTTCTACTAGATGTAGAAGATTTCGGATCGCCCCGCTTCTTTGAGAAACTGGTAAACATGCCCCAAGCAACTGTCCATCTGCTTCGCCATGGCGAGGTCCACAACCCCGATGGCGTCCTCTATGGCCGGCTGCCGGAATTTCATCTCTCCGAACGCGGCCGGGACATGGCGCGGATGCTGGCCGAGCACTTCGTTGCGCGCGCCACCGCAGGCGCCAAGATCTCGTATTTGGCTGCGTCGCCGCTGACGCGCGCCCAAGAGACGGCGATGCCCACGTCCGAGGCACTCGGCCTGGAGATTCATACAGAACCGCGCATCATTGAAGCTGAGAACCACTTTCAGGGACTCCACCCCACCAAAGCCGAGTTCCTCAAACCCAAGCACTGGTGGTACTTCCGGAACCCGCTGCAGCCTTCCTGGGGCGAACCATACAAACAGCAAGCAGCCCGCGTCCTTGCGGCAGTGCAGGACGCCCGGATTGCGGCCATCCACTTGGCCGGAGATGGCGCCGAAGCAATCCTGGTCAGCCACCAGTTGCCTATTTGGGCTACGAAGTTGACCGCGGAGGGGCGCAGTTTGGCCCACGACCCCCGTAAGCGGGAGTGCACGCTCGCGTCCTTGACGTCCCTCGTGTTCGACGACGCCGGCAAGATTATCCGCGTCGACTACAGCGAACCTGCAGCCGTTCTTCTTCCCGGTGCAGCCAGCACCCCGGGAGCATAGCCATGGACAACACTTTTTCGCGCCGCGGGGTCCTGGCCGCCGGGGGAGTCCTGCTCGCCGGCTTGGCAGTGGGACTTTCGGCCTGCGCGCAGCCCGACTCCTTGGCCGAGCAGGCCAAGAAAGGCGACAACAAGAACTACGTCGCCGGGGACGGATCAGTGACCGAGTTCGCCAAGGCCGATCGCACGGCCCCGGTTGCCCTCAAGGGCACCCTCTTCGACGGGACCGCCGTCGAACCCGGGGTGCTCAAAGGCAAAGTCACCGTACTGAACTTCTGGTTCGCAGCCTGTGCTCCCTGCCGTGTGGAGGCGCCACAGCTTGAAGCCCTCCACCAGGAATTCAAGGGCCAAGGCGTCCAGTTCTTCGGTGTCAACCTGAGGGACGAGAAGGCGACGGCGGACGCTTTCGATAAGACTTTCAGCCTCACCTACCCGAGTTTCGATGACAAAGACGGTGCCGTGCTGCTCTCGGTGTCCGGAATCGTCCCTCCGGGTGCAGTGCCCACCACGCTGGTCCTGGACAAGGATGGCAGGGTGGCATCGCGCGTCCTCGGCGGAATCGAAAAGGGCACGCTTAAGGCACTCATCACCTCAGCAGTGGCTGAGTAGGCTCATGAACAGTCCTTTCGCTGAAACGATCCTGAACGGCTCGCTGTTGCTGGCCGTGCCGGTGGCGTTGCTGGCAGGACTTGTCTCGTTCCTTTCACCCTGCGTGCTTCCCCTCGTTCCGGGCTACTTGGGCTACGTCACCGGCCTGACCGGCGTCGACCTTCAGAAGCAGCGGCGAGGCCGCATGTTGGCGGGAATCGGCCTGTTTGTTTTGGGCTTCTCCGTGATCTTCGTTCTCCTCGGCGGTGCGTTCGGGCAGCTGGGAACGTTGCTGACCGGAAGGCAGAACGCGTGGATCACGCAGCTGCTGGGTGTGTTGGTGATCGTCATGGGCGTTGTGTTCATGGGCGGTTTCGGGTGGTTGCAGCGGGACGCGAAGATCCACGCAAAGCCACCGGCAGGCCTGTGGGGCGCTCCGCTCCTGGGGTTGACCTTCGGCCTGGGATGGGCGCCCTGCATCGGACCGACGTACTCCGCGGTACAGTTACTGAGCCTGTCCGGTGGTTCGTCCGCCGCCAAAGGCGCCCTGCTCGCCTTCGCATACAGCCTCGGCCTGGGGATCCCATTCCTGGTGATTGCCTTGGCCGTGCGCCGGGGAATGGGCGTCATGTCCTTCTTCCGCAAACGCCGCCTGGCCATCCAGCGGCTCGGCGGAGGCATCTTGATTTTGCTCGGCGTCCTGATGGCCACAGGAGTGTGGGGGAGCTGGGTGACCCAGTTGCAGTACTGGTTCCAAACTGATGTGAAGTTGCCGATCTGATGAGCGAGTCTGTGAAAGCCAAGAAGAATTCCACCGCCGGTTACACGCCGGAAGCGCCCGAAGAGACCGGCAGCTCCGCGGTAGATCGTGCCAAGTCGGAGGCCGCACTGCCCGCGCTGGGTATCAAGGGAATGCTCCGATGGTCCTGGACCCAGTTGACCAGCATGCGCACCGCGTTGTTCCTGCTGCTGATGCTGGCGGTGGGCGCGGTCCCCGGTTCCCTGTTTCCCCAGCGGGCGGCCAACGCGGCAATCGTTACCCAGTACATCAAGGACCGGCCCACTATTGGGCCGATCATGGATGCGGTGCAGCTGTTCGACGTCTACTCGTCAGCGTGGTTCTCGGCAATCTACATCCTGCTCTTCATTTCCTTGATTGGCTGTGTGACTCCGCGGGCGATCGCCCATTACAAGGCTCTGAGGTCCAAGCCACCCCGGACCCCCAAGCGCCTTTCGCGCCTGCCGGAGTATGGCACGTTGGTGCTGCCGGCCGACGCCGGGATCCCGGCGTCGAAAGCCATCACCGATGCCGCCGGGCTGCTCAAGAAGCGCGGTTACCGTGTGGACATCAGGGACGCCGACGGCGCGCTGCCTTCCGTGGGTGCCGAGCGTGGCCTCATCAAGGAAGTGGGAAACCTGGTTTTCCACACCGCGCTGATCGGGGTGCTTGTCTCGGTGGCTGTGGGTGGGCTCTTTGGATACAGCGGCCAGCGGATCCTGGTGGAAGGTGACACTTTCGTCAACACGTTGGTGGGTTACGACCAGTTCACGCCCGGCTCCAACTTCCAAAGCGGCTGGCTGCAGCCGTACTCCGTTCAGCTCAACAGCTTCCAAGCCACCTTCGATCACGAGTCGCCGGGTAAGTTTGGCCAGCCCATCGATTACACAGCTGAGGTGACCACCAAGGAATCACCCGATGCGCCGGCCCAGAAGCAGGTCCTGAAGGTCAACGATCCCCTCTCCTTGGGCGGAACCAACATCTACCTCACAGGAAACGGTTACGCCCCCATGGTCACTGTCCGCGACGGGCAGGGCAACATCGCCCTGCAGGGACCGGTAGTGGCCAAGGTGCAAGGTGCCAACTATTATTCCTCGGTGGTCATCAAGGTGCCCGACGCCAAGCCGGATCAACTCGGCTTTGTTGGTTTCTTTCTTCCCACGGCCTTCGCCACTCAGGACGGGGTTTCCTTCAGCGGGGACCCGGAACTCCTTAACCCGCAGCTGAACCTGAGCTCGTTCTACGGCGATCTCGGCTTGGACAAGGGCGTGCCCCAAAACGTGTTCGAGCTGAACGTTGGAAACCTTAAGCCGCTCAACGGCCGCGGCCTCCCGAACAAGCCCATCACCCTTACTCCCGGCCACACCGTTACTTTGCCGGACGGCAAGGGCAGTATCACGTTCGATGGCGTCAGGAAGTACGTGGGCTTGGACGTCCACAACAACCCCGGCCAGCTGTATGCGCTGATCTTCGGGTTGCTGGCGGTTGCAGGCCTGGTGACGTCCCTGTACGTCAATCGCCGGAGGGTGTGGGTGCGAACCGGAACGCATGAAGATGGCCGCACTATGGTGGAATACGGACTGCTGGCCCGCGGTGAGGACCATCGCCTCGCGGGAGAGGCCGCAGCCTTGCGTGAACTTTTTGCCCGGGAATGGAATGTTGCCGGTGAGCCCGACACCACGAGCCCGGCTAACCCGGACGCCCCGAACGTCGTCTCTTCCTCAACCACGAAGGACCAGTAATGCCTGTCATCAACGAAACCCTGGGTCAGTACAGCGAGCTCTTCATGCTGCTGGCCGCCAGCACGTACACCGTGGCTTTCATCGCGTTCGCCTGGGACCTGGCCAAGAGCAGCAAGGCACTGCGCGCGATCGACCTCAAGGCAGCGGCAAACGCCGAGGCCGAGCGGGTGCCCGTGGCCGCCGGCCGCGCCGCCTTGGCAGGACCCGACGCCGGTGGGCCGGCCGGTCGTGCCGAGCGTCCGACGTCGGGCGTCACCGTTGAGGGTGGCACAGCGGCGGGGGACATGAGGTACACAGCCGCGCGCCGCGTCCCCGCCCGTGTGGCCGTCGCGCTGACCGTGTTGGGGGCCCTCATCCACGCAGCGGGTGTACTGACGCGCGCGTTCGGCGCCGGCCGCGTGCCGTGGGGAAACATGTACGAGTTCCTCACCACCGGAGCCTTCGTGGCCATCGCCGTATTCCTGGTGGTCCTCATCCGGCGTGACCTCCGGTTCCTCGGAACGTTCGTGGTGGGCCTGGCCATCATCATGCTGGTGTCGGCGTCAATTGCTTTCTGGACTCCTGTTGGCCACCTTGTTCCGGCCTTGCAGAGTTACTGGCTGATCATCCACGTTTCCATTGCGGTGCTGTCCTCGGCCTTGTTCACCTTGACGTTCGCGATGTCAGCGCTTCAGTTGGTGCAGTCGCACCGTCAGAAGAGCCTTGCCGCGGGGCGACCGGACAAGCTTGGCTTCATGCGCTTGGTACCGAACGCGCTGAGCTTGGAGAACCTGTCCTACCGGATCAACGCCGTCGCTTTTGTGGGCTGGACGTTCACGTTGATGTTTGGTGCCATCTGGGCAGAAAAGGCGTGGGGCCGCTTCTGGGGCTGGGACCCCAAGGAAGTATGGACGTTCGTGATCTGGGTTGTGTATGCCGGTTACCTGCACGCCCGTGCAACCCGTGGCTGGACCGGAACCCGAGCCGCATGGTTGTCGATCATCGGCTACGCCTGTGTCATCGTCAACTTCACGCTGGTAAACACGGTCCTCAACGGTTTGCACTCGTACTCGGGGCTGTAGGGCTTACCGGGCTCTTCTCCACCACCGGCGCTTAGTTCAACCCGTCGGTGTCTTGCGGTTCCTGGCCGCGCGCACGCTTCTCCTTGTCCCTTTTCGCTTTGAGTTGCCGCAGGCGCTGCTCTTCGGCTTGGTTCCGGCGCCGGATCTCGAGGTTTCGCAGGAACTCGGGGTCGTCGTCGGGCGCTGCGGGATAGTGGCGGGTGACTTGGGCTTCGGGCTTGCCGTAGGGCCGGCCAAAGATGAACCACAGAACCGCGCCAAGCAAGGGGAGCACGATCATGACCACGATCCAGGCGAGCTTGGGAAGACCGCGCGTGGCCCGTTTGTCGGTCCGGATCGCGTCCACCAAGGCGTAGACAAAGAAAACAAGAACGACGACGACGCCAACTACCCGGACCATGCACCAAGTCTAGTCTTCCAAGGCCCTTCACTGGGGGCGGATTTTGACGCCATCAGGCTGCTCCCAGTTGAACGGGTAAACTTGCAGGGTGGCTTTCCTGAAGTATTCCCTCATCCGTTTGGCACTGTTTGTGCCGTTGTTCGTGCTGTTCGCTTTCCTGCAGGTGGGCTTGGTGGCAGCGGCGGTGTTTGCCGGACTGGTGGCTTTCGCCCTTAGCTACCTTTTCTTCCAAAAGCAGCGGGATGCGGCCACCGCCGCAATGCGCGAGCGGCTTTCCGGCCGGGCAAAGCCCCTCCGGACCGCCGGTGAGGTGGAAGATGCCGCGGTTGAGGACAACCTGGTGGAGCAGAACCCCGAAATCGGAGTGAACAACGACAAACGGCCGGGCAACGCGTAGGCCGTATCAGCGCGGCTTATGTGCTCAGCGCGGCCGCAGGCCTCAGAAGCCGCGGCTCAAGATCAAGCCGATTGAGAAGAGAACGCTGTAACCGAGGTTGATCAGCCCGGTCTGTTTCAGCACCGGGATGAGGCTCTTGCGCTTCTTCCCGTTGATCATGAGCCACGCCGGCAACAGGCAGGCCGGGATCAGCAGCAGCACAATCAGCATCCACGGCTTGGCGGGAGCCAGGACGATCACCAGCAAGATCGCGACAGCGAGCATCAGCACATAGCTTTCGCGGGCGTGCCGGTCTCCCAAGCGCACGGCGAGCGTCCGTTTTCCGGCCGCGGCGTCCGTGGGAATATCCCTGACGTTATTGGCCATCAGCAGCGCGCAAGCGATCAGCCCTGTACCGATCGCGCCCACCACCGCAGCGACGCTGATCTGTCCGGCCTGCGTGTACGTGGTGCCAAGGGTGGCCACGAGCCCAAAGAACACGAAGACGAAAACGTCTCCCAGCCCCATGTAGCCGTAGGGGTTCTTGCCGCCGGTGTAACCCCACGCGGCCAGGACGCAGCCAATGCCTACCAGGATCAGCCACCACGATTGGGTAATGATCACCAAGATCAGTCCGCAGATCATCGCCGCACCGAACAAGCCAAACGCTGCCCACTTCACGTGCTCGGGCTTAGCCGCACCGGATCCAACCAGGCGAAGGGGCCCAACGCGGTCTTCGTCCGTGCCACGGATTCCGTCCGAATAATCGTTGGCGTAGTTCACGCCCACCTGCAGCAGGAGCGCCACAAGTGCCGCCAGGATTGCGTTCAGTAGCCGGAACGCATGGAGCTCATACGCTGCTGCCGAACCGATCAGGACGGGCGCGATAGCCGCGGGCAGTGTGCGGAGCCGGGCCCCTTGAATCCATTGTGCAGCTGTCGCCACGTGCAGTACCTCGTGTATTTCGCGATTGATCGTCGGGTGGAGTTCGTGAGGGAAGAACGTGTCTATTGTCCCCGATGGAGGGCGGAAAGCCGTTCAATCATGGTTAGCCGGTCCGGTTTCCCATTGGGCAGCATCAGCAAGTCCCTGTCCACACACGCGGTCTTGGGCGCCAAGACGCCCAGCAAGTCCTCCCGGCGTGACATGACACGATGCAGTCCTTCTTCGCTGGGGTCGTCCAGGGCTAAGTATGCTGCCACGGCTTGGCCCCACTGCCGGGAGGGGACGCCGGCAACGAAAGCCGCTTTGACGCCGTCGAGCGTTTCCAACTTGCTTTGGATGTACGCGGCGGAACCTTTGACGCCGCCCGTGATGATGACGTCGTCCGCGCGGCCCAACACCGTGAGCTTGCCGTCGTCGGACAATTTGCCCAGGTCGCCGGTCACGTACCAGCGGATGCCGTCTTCTTCGAAGAACGCTTGGGTGGAGGCCTCGGCATCGAGGTAGCCCGCAGCCACGGTGTCACCGCCGAGCAGGACACGGCCCGCCAACTCAGCGGCCCCGATGCGCACCTCGACGCCGTCAAGCGGCGTGCCGTCGTAGACGCAGCCGCCGCAGGTTTCGGCCGAGCCGTAGGTGGTCACCACCGTCAGGCCTGCGTCCCGGGCAGCGGCAAGGAGCGCGGGGGTGGCAGGTGCGCCGCCCAGGAGGATTGCGTTGAAACGTCGCAGGACGGCCAGGGTTGCTGGCGCGGGAGAATCGAGGAGCCGTTGCAACTGCGTCGGCACCAAGGACGTGAAGCGGATCTTGTCCGTGAGTTCCTCTGCCGCGGCCGTGAAAGCCTCAGGAGTGAAGCCGTTCGACTGGTCCATCACCCACGGGCGGGTTCCGGCGTAGAGCGACCTGACCAGCACTTGGATTCCGGCCACGAACTGCAGGGGCAAGGCCAGTAGCCACTGCCCTTCGCCGCGGAGCGCCATGGCGGTGGCCACGGATGACGCCGCAAGGGCGTCCACGGTCAGGATGGTTGCCTTGGGAGTCCCTGTGGATCCAGAGGTGCGGACTACGACGGCGGCATCCTCGACTCCCGTTTCCACCGGGACCGCGGTCGGCTGGCCGTTTGCGCTAACAATAATTTCGACGGCGGGGCCCTCGCCCTCCAAGGCGGCTGCGAGTGCTTTGAGTACGGGCTCGATGTCCACGAGGTGTCCTAGAAGTAGTAGGGGAAGCTGGACCAGTCGGGGTCGCGCTTCTGGAGGAATGCTTCCTTGCCTTCCACGGCCTCGTCCGTCATATATGCCAACCGGGTGGCTTCGCCTGCGAATACCTGCTGCCCGGCCAGTCCGTCATCGGCCAGGTTGAACGCGAATTTGAGCATGCGGATGGCCTGCGGGGACTGTCGGGCAATGTCGGCCGCGTACTCGAGCGCCACCTCTTCGAGGCGCTCATGGTCTACAGCCTCGTTGACAGCGCCCATGCGGACCATGTCCTCGGCGGAATACTCGCGTGCAAGGAAGAAAATCTCCCGCGCTGCCTTCTGCCCGATTTGCCGGGCGAGCAGCGCCGAGCCGTATCCGGCGTCGAAACTTCCCACGGTGGCGTCGGTCTGCTTGAACTTACCGTGCTGGCGCGACGCAATGGTGAGGTCGCTGACCACGTGCAGGGAATGGCCGCCACCGGCTGCCCAACCGTTCACCACGGCGATGACTACCTTGGGCATGGTGCGCATGAGGCGCTGGACTTCCAGGATGTGGAGCCGGCCGGCGCGGGCAGGGTCGATATATTCTGCGGAATCCCCTGCGGCGCCCTCTACCTGGTAGCGGTATCCATCCCGGCCACGGATGCGCTGATCCCCTCCGGAACAGAACGAGTGGCCGCCGTCTTTCCCGGACGGGCCGTTGCCCGTGAGCAGGACCGTCGCGACGTCGGGCGTCATGCGGGCGTGGTCCATGGCGCGGTAAAGCTCGTCCACCGTGCCGGGACGGAAGGCGTTCCGAACTTCCGGCCGGTTGAACGCGATCCGGACCGTGGGCAGGTCCTTGACGATCGTTCCCGCCGCATCACGTTCCACCTGCCGGTGGTAGGTCATGTCCTTGAAGCCGTCAAAGCCGGAAACTGTGCGCCAGCGGACGGGGTCAAAGATGTCGGAAACCTTGGCAGGCAGATCGTTGTTCACAGTCCGAGTCTAGTAATGGCCTCAGCTGATGCAGAACTCGTTGCCTTCAGGGTCCGCCATGGTGTGCCACTCATGCGGCCCCTGCCTGGCCGTCCAGAGGTAGGTGGCGCCCCGGTCCTCAAGCTGTTTGCGGACCGCGTCCTTGTCCCGGCCATCGAGCCGGACATCCCAATGCACCCGGTTCTTGACGGACTTTTCGGCGGCATCCACTTGGAACAGGATCCGCCGGCCCTCCTTCTGGCCCAGCTCCCCAGCGGGCACGATCGCGCAGCCATCAGCCCACACGAGTTTGCCGTTGTGGGTGGTGGCCTGACCTTCGGTGGCGAAGCCCTGCTCGATCATGGACCGGATGGTGGACTCGGACTGCGGCTCTACCTGCCATTGAAGGGTCTCCGCCCACCAATCGGCGAGGGCGTGGGGGTCCTTGCAATCGACTACTACTTGGATGTTCAGTGCCATGCTTATGAGGCTAAGCGTGCGGATGGGTGGCTGGGTAGGCCGACGGGCTCAGTGGGGGAGGAGTTGCGCGGGGACGGCGTAGATCAGGACTACCGCCAAGAGGTTTTTTGTGGCGTGGACAAAGTACGAGAACATCAAGTTCTTTCCTGTCCACACGTACACCGCCACCAGGACGATGCCCATGCCCAGGTACGGCGCCAGGGCTGAAAGTACCAATCCCTCCCGGCCCACAACATGGATCGAGGCAAAGAGGAACACGGACAGTGCGCAGCAGATCCAGATATTGAAGTGCCGCGACAGCTTACCGATCACAAGGTGGCGGAAAAGGTACTCCTCCACGAACGGGCCAAGCACCACCAGCAGCGGAACCATCAGCCACGCAGGCACGTGCTGCAGCAGGCCTTGGATGCCCAACTGGTTTTCCGAGCTTTCCGCCGAGCCGAATGCTGCCATCAGGAAGGCCGTGAGAATGAGCATCACAACGATGGCTAACGGCACCATCCCCAGTGTGAACCACGGCCGCGTGCCCAGGATCCTGAAGTCGCGGCCCACAACGCGCCAAGCAGAGATGATCGCGAAAAGCCCGACGACGGCGTAAAACACCGCATTGAGCGCATATGCCGCTGTAGCCGGGTCTGGGAAAACCTGCAGCATCAGCGGTCTCAGCGACTCACCTGCCAGCGTGAAATAGACCGTGAAGCCCACGTAGGCGGCAACTGCAACGGCATCGAAGGCATTGAATTTGTACAGATGTGCCTTGGTTGGCCGCGCGTTGGTCGAAATGGTGCCCATAGGACCAGCGTAGCTTTGCTTGGCAGCCGTACGCATGGCCCCTCTGTTGCCTGCGTCACGGACCATCCCTACCCGTCCCGTAAGATAGACGGGTTGTGCGAACGTTCGGTGTTCCGCTGCTTTCGGCTTTCAACGGGGTTTCCAAAGTGGAAAACCTCGAATTATGTGAGCCAAAGCCGCGTGTTTTCCGTCACGTTGACCGCCCTTAACAGCAACACCCCGACCCACAAGGAACAGCTGTGCCGCAAAGTACTCCCACAGATCTCAAGAACGCCCCGGTCGCATCCCCGGCCGCCGGTTCCACCCTCAGTGCCGAGGGATATGAAAAGACCCTGGGCCGCCGCCACGTCACCATGATCGCCATGGGTGGCGCAATCGGCGTCGGACTCTTCATGGGTGCCGGTGGCCGGTTGGCCTCCACTGGCCCGGCCCTGATCTTCTCCTACGCCATCGCGGGCGTCATCGCGTACCTCCTGATGCGCGCCTTGGGTGAGCTCATCATGTACCGCCAGACCTCAGGCTCCTTCGTGAGCTACGCGGGTGAAATGTTCGGCAAGAAGGGTGCCTACCTTTCCGGCTGGATGTACTTCATCAACTGGGCAATGACCGGCATCGCCGAACTCATCGCGATCGGACTGTACTTCCAGTTCTTCTTCCCGAACGTGCCCGTAGAACTCTCTGCCATTGCCGCGCTGGTGCTGCTGGTGGCAGTGAACCTGTTCAGCGTCAAGGCGTTCGGCGAGTTCGAATTCTGGGCGTCCTGCCTCAAGGTTGCCGCCATCCTGATCTTCCTTGTGGTAGGTACGTTCATGGTTGTCACCAACGCCCATGTCGGCGCCGGGCACGCCTCGGTGGGCAACCTCTTCCAGGGCGAAGGTGGCATGTTCCCCAAGGGCGGACTGGTCATGATCCTGGTCCTCAACGCCGTGATCTTCGCTTACAACGCCATCGAACTGGTGGGCATCACCGCGGGCGAAATGGAGAACCCGGAGCGCGAAGTGCCCAAGGCGATCCGCGCCGTCGTCGTTCGTATCGTGATCTTCTACGTCGGTTCGGTGATGCTCCTGGCGATGCTGCTGCCCTCTGACCAGTACCACGCCGGAACGTCGCCGTTTGTTACCGTGTTCGGCCAGATGGGGCTCGGCTGGATGGGCGACGTGATGAACATGATCGTCATCACCGCCGCGCTGTCCTCATGCAACTCCGGGCTTTACTCGATCGGCCGCATCTTCCGGACCATGGCCAACAACGGCCACGCTCCCAAGTGGCTCACCAAGATGTCCACGCGGCACGTCCCGTACGCGGCCATCCTCGCGATCGGCGCCGTTTACCTCGTGGGCATCCTTCTGAACATCTGGCTCGGCGGCTCGCACGCGTTCGACCTTGCATTGAACACCGCTTCCATTGGTGTCATCTTCACCTGGGGCTCCATCTTTGCGAGCCAGATCGCGCTCCGGAAGAAGCGCGGCAACGTCTCCACCCTTCCGATGCCCGGCTCGCCGTGGACAAGCTGGGTGGGCCTCGTGGCGCTGCTCGCCATCACGGTGCTCATCGGCTTCGACACCATGACGGACAAGGCTTCCGGCGAGGTCTTCCTGTTGGGTCTCTGGACGCTGGCCACCATCCCCTTCTTTGCCCTCGTGCTGTGGCTGGGCTGGCAGAAGGTCAAGAACAACGAGCCTAAGAGCGAGCTGTTCAGCTAACCTTCCTGTTGTGGGGCCCGCTCTACGCACTAAACCAGGTGTTTGGCGTGTAGAGCGGGCCCCACATGCGTGAATTGGGGGTGTCGGTCCCCGGGGATAGGGTCGATGCATGGATTACACAAAGGTCGCGGCGCCCAAGATCTCCCCGGTGCGCCTGGAAGAATTGCACGACGACGACGCCCCGGACTTCCAGCGTGGCGAACGATATGACGGTGTTCGCTTCACCCGTGCCTCCGCGGACGGGGAGGAGTTGAGCGGGGCCGATTTCATCGAGTGCGAGTTCAACGGCGTCTCCTTCAATGAGGCCCAGTTGCGCGGTGCCACCTTCCGTGAGTGTGTCCTTTCCGAGCCGTACGCCCCCGTTTTCGCGGCTGCGCGCACGTCCTGGCAGGACGTTGAGATCAGCAACCCCAGGTGGGGTTCGGCCGAACTTTACGAGGGCAACTGGCGCTCCGTCCGCATCGACGGCGGCAAGCTGGACTACGTGAATCTCCGTGGTTCCAAGCTCATGGACGTCCGGATTTCCGATTGCATCATCAGCGAACTGGATCTGGGTGGCTGCACCGGGACACGGATTGCGCTGAAGAACTGCACCATCGGCACCCTTGATGTCACCGGCGCCAAGTTCAAGGACGTGGACCTTCGGACCACCGAATTCCGCGGCGTGAATGGCTTGGCGGGGCTGGCGGGCGTTGTGATCGACGATTACCAGCTGAGCCTCATGGCACCGCTATTGGCCGGGCACCTGGGGATACGAGTGGTTTGATCCGGGCCCGGTTGTGACGGCACGGTCGCTGACCGCTTCCGAAATAATGATCATTATGCTTACTATCTGTTGGTACTGAGGTGCCTAGCTACCTAGGTACCTCGAGCTGAATCCGTCCGTTGAGGGCTGGATGACGAGGGCTGTGACCAGGCATCAGGGTGCCGGATAGGGAGATTCTTATGAGCGTTGAGCGGGAAATGCCTGAACTTTCGGAGGAAGAACTCATGTCCCAAGGGGCAACCGCCCTCCCGGATAAGGAAGTGGCCTCCGTGCTGGACTTGAACGCGGACCTCAATCTGGGGATCAGCGCGGCTGCTCCCATCGATCTTGGAGTTGCTGCCAACGCTAACGTCGCAGCACCCATTGATGCCGGTGCGTCCGCAAACGTCCTGTCGCTCGGCTCAGAATCACAGGCTTTGGCACAGCAGGGGGCTCTGATCCACCAGGGCATCACCGGCGATGCCACCGCGCATTCGGTGCAGGACAGCGGAATCGACCAAGGCGCGGGCACCGCCCCTGCGGCTTCCCCGGCTCCAGGGTCACCCGCGCCGGCCACCGACGGGACCGCTGTACCTGCAGCAACCACCGGTACCGAGGCGCTGCCCGGTGCTGGCGCAGTGCCCGGTGCTGGCGCAGTGCCTGCCGGGACAGTAGCGGATGCTGGAACAGCTGCCGCTGGCGCACTGAATGGCAACCTGCTCAACGTCGACGTGAACTTGGATGCCAATGCGGGGATTGCGGCGCCGATCAACGGAGCCGTGGCCGCTAACGCCAATGTCGCAGCCCCGATTGATGCGGCGGTTGGTGCGAACATCGGGTCCATCGATAGCCAAGCAGTCGCCGTTTCCCATCAGGATGCCATCATCAACCAGGACATCCATGGCAATGCGACGTCGGCGGCCGATCAGCAGTCCACCATGAAGCAGTAGCAGCCGGATGAGTCTTGTGAACGGAGGGCCGTCCGGGCAGGACGGCCCTCCGGTAGCGCCTGCGGCACATGGCAGCCTGACCATCCCTGTCCGGGCTGACGGCGTTCAGCTCATCGGCGAGACGAAGGGCTCGGGCTACAAAGAAGCCCCATCCCTGGTCCGACGTGCCGACGGCCAGACGATCCAGCTCACGCGGCTGCTGTACCTGATCCTTGAGGCAATTGACGGCCGCCGGGACGTCGATTCCATCGCAGAGCATGCCAGCAACGGCTTCGGAAAACTGGTGAGCCCGGACAATGTCCGGACGCTGATAACGTCACAGCTCCTGCCGCTGGGCCTGCTGCAGCTCGCGGACGGCTCCCAGCCCGAAGTGAGGAAATCGAACCCGCTTCTTGGCATGCGGTTCCGCTACTCCGTCACGGATCCGGAGCGAACACGGAAACTTACTGCGCCCTTTGCGAGGCTTTTCAACCCGGTAATCGTGGCGGTTATCACGATCGCCTTCCTGGCCTCATGTTGGTGGCTCCTGATGGTCAAGGGCCTCGCCTCGGCTACCCACGAAGCGTTCGCCAACCCTGGTCTGGTCCTTCTCATCTTGGTGGTCACAGTGGTCTCGACCGGCTTCCACGAATTCGGCCATGCCGCTGCGGCCCGGCGTGGTGGTGCCACGCCCGGGGCGATGGGCACAGGCCTTTACTTGATGTGGCCCGCGTTCTACACCGACGTCACGGATTCCTACCGGTTGGGCCGAGGTGGCCGAATCCGGACCGATCTGGGTGGGCTTTACTTCAATGCCATCGTGGCTGTTGCCATCATGGGCATCTGGTGGGTCACCGGCTACGACGCCCTTTTGCTGGTAGTGGTCACCCAAATCCTGCAGATGGTTCGGCAGTTGATGCCCATGGTTCGCTTCGACGGCTACCACATCCTTGCCGACGCCACGGGGGTTCCGGACCTCTTCCAGCGGATCAAACCCACCCTGCTGGGACTCCTCCCATGGCGAAAAACCGATCCAGAGGCCCAACTCCTCAAGCCCTGGGCGCGCGCCGTCGTGACCATCTGGGTCTTGGTAACCGTTCCCCTGTTGGTATTCAGCATGGCCACTATGCTGCTTACCCTTCCTCGCGTGCTGGCCACTGCATGGGACAACGGTTGGAAACAGCAGGCCATGCTTTCCCACAGCGTCTCCACGGGGGACTTTGCCGATGTCGCTGTGCGAATCGTCGCGATCATGTGCATCGCCCTGCCGATTCTGGGCATCTTTTACATCCTGCTCCGCTCCGGACGCCAGTTCCTCACCGGACTTTGGCGAAAGACGGAGGGCAAGTCATTGCAGCGGGGCGTGGCAATGATGGCAATCCTCGCTGTCGTGGCGGGCTTGGCATGGGCTTGGTGGCCAGGCGCTGATACGTACCGTCCGATCCAGCCTTACGAGCGCGGTACCCTCCTTGATGCCGCAACCGCGATGCTCCCTGCCGCTGCCGTTCAAGGTATGCACGAAGGCCAAACCGGCCAGACGGTTGTGCTCTGGCCAGCCGGTGCCCGCAAACCCACCCGTGACAATCCGCAGCTGAGCATGGTGTTAGTGCCGAGGGATGCTTCAGCCAAGACAAGCCAGTCCGCCCAAGGTGGCGCGCCCGGCACAGTGGCGCCTTCCTGGGTGTTTCCCTTCGACAAACCCGCTCCGCCGGCGGATGGGGATAATCAGGCCCTCGCCGTCAACACCACGGACGGCTCAGTAGTCTACGACGTCGCATTCGCGTTGGTGTGGGCCGACGACGGCCATGACGTGCTCAACACCAACGGTGCCTACGCCTTCGCCAGCTGCAAAGACTGCGCCGCCGTCGCCGTCGGATTCCAGGTTGTGCTGATCGTTGGACAGGCGAACGTGGTCGTCCCTCAAAACCTCTCGACGGCGGCCAACTACAATTGCGTCCGCTGCCTGACGTACGCCTTGGCCAGCCAGCTCGTACTTACCCTTGACGGTCCGTTGAGCTCAGAGGGGATGTCCAAGCTCACTGCGCTGTGGCAGCAAATCGCTGAGTACGGGCGGAACCTGCAAAACGTCCCGCTTTCGGAGATCCAAGGCAAACTGCAAGCGTTCAAGGACCAGATCGTCGCTATCATCCGTGCGGAGCCCGGCGCCTCCCCGGCTGGAAGCACCGGACCCACAGCACCGGCAAGTACCTCGCCGGGGGCTACCCAAGCCCCGGAGGTTGCACCCACGGATCCATCGACGCCCGTTCAGCAGCCGACGCCTGGATCCAACCCCTCCAGCGTTCCCAGTCCCGTGCCTCCGGCAGACCAGGCACCCGGTCAGGCGCCAATCCAGCCAGCCGGGCCGACCCAGCAAGCGGTGACCCCCGAGCCCGCGGCGCCCGTTGCTCCAGCACCAGCGGCGAGCCCACCGCCCGCCACGGCAGCACCGGCACCGGTAGCACCGGCACCGGCAGCTACTTCTCCCGCGAGCCCGTAACGTGACCCGGGCTCGCGTGGAAGCCTGTACGGTGTCATCTGTTGACCACTCCGCCTGGCCGTGTAATCTTTATAGAACGAACGGTCGGTATATTATTCCGTGCCGACCCTTTCTTCTGCGAAGGATGTTCCCATGGTCGAAGCTTTTCTGGTTGGCGGCGCACGCACGCCTGTAGGTCGATACGGTGGGGCGCTGTCCGCTGTCCGCCCCGACGATCTTGCAGCTTTGGTGGTCCGGGAAGCCGTGGCGCGTGCCGGCGTCGACCCTGACGCAATCGACGAGGTGATCCTCGGCAACGCAAACGGCGCAGGTGAGGAGAACCGGAACGTTGCCCGGATGGCTACCATCCTGGCCGGACTGCCCCTTCACATCCCCGGCATCACCGTGAACCGCCTCTGCGCCTCCGGGCTGAGCGCCATCATCATGGCCAGCCACATGATCAAGTCCGGTGCTGCGGACATCGTGGTGGCCGGCGGGGTCGAGTCGATGAGCCGGGCACCGTGGGTCCAGGAGAAGCCAACCACGGCGTTCGCCAAACCCGGACAGATCTTCGATACCTCCATCGGCTGGCGCTTCGCCAACCCGCAATTCACCAAAGGCGAGCTCTCGCGTGACGGCAAGATGACGTATTCCATGCCGGAGACTGCCGAGGAAGTGGCTCGGGTGGACAACATCTCCCGCGAAGACGCCGACGCGTTTGCCGTCAAATCTCATGAGCTCGCCCTTGCGGCCATCGCGGGAGGGCGTTTCAAGGACGAAATAGTTCCTGTCACGGTCAAGACCCGCAAGTCCGAGACCGTGGTGGACACCGATGAAGGACCACGCGAGGGCACCACCATGGACGTCCTGGCCGGGCTGCGTCCCGTGGTTCCCGGTGGCTCCGTGGTCACGGCCGGCAACTCGTCGACCCTCAACGACGGTGCCTCCGCCATCATCGTCGCGTCCGAAGCGGCCATCAAGAAATTCGGCCTGACGCCCCGCGCCCGCATCATCGACGGCGCCTCGGCCGGATGTGAGCCGGAAATCATGGGCATCGGGCCAGTCCCGGCAACGCAGAAAGTCCTTGCCCGCACCGGTTTCAGCGTGGAGCAGCTCGGCGCCGTGGAGCTCAACGAAGCTTTCGCCACGCAGTCGCTGGCGAGCATGCGTCGCTTGGGCCTGGACCCGGACATTGTGAATAACGACGGCGGCGCCATCAGTTTGGGCCATCCCCTGGGTTCCAGCGGATCACGTATCGCCATTACGCTGCTGGGCCGGATGGAGCGCGAACTCGGCTCCGCGACGGGACCGAAACGGGGACTGGCCACCATGTGTATCGGCGTGGGACAAGGTACCGCGATGCTGCTGGAAGGCGTGTAATGGCACTGGATCCGGAGGACTTCACCACCCTTGTCCTTGACGACAGGGAGGACCGGCTGACGGTCCTGCTGAACCGCCCCGAAGTGCGCAACGCGATCGATCAAACGATGGTGGATGAGTTGCATCTGGTGTGCGCCGAACTCGAACGCAACCCGAAGGTACTTATCATCGCGGGTACCGACGGCGTCTTCGCCTCGGGTGCCGACATCGGGCAGTTGCGCGAACGACGCCGGAACGACGCCTTGCAAGGCATCAACTCCACGATCTTCGCCCGTATCGCCAAGCTACCCATGCCTGTCATCGCCGCCTTGGATGGTTACTGCCTCGGTGGGGGCGCCGAGCTTGCCTACGCCGCAGATTTCCGGATCGGCACCCCGAACGTCCGCATTGGTAACCCGGAAACCGGCCTGGGCATCCTCGCCGCGGCGGGCGCCAGCTGGCGGCTCAAGGAATTGGTGGGGGAGCCGAAGGCCAAGGAGATCCTCCTGGCCGGCGCTGTGTTGCGGGCTGATGAAGCACTCGCCATCCACCTGGTCACCGAAATCCACCAGGCGGAAGAGCTGATGGATGCAGCGCATAGGTTGGCGGACCGGATTGGCCGGCAGGATCCATTGGCAGTCCGGATCACCAAGTCCGTTTTCCATGCCCCGGCCGAATCCCACCCACTGATCGATACCCTGGCCCAAGGCATCCTCTTTGAGTCGCAGGCGAAGTTCGACCGCATGCAGGCGTTCCTCGACAAACGAAACGAAAAGAAATCGGCAAAGACGCCGGATATGCCCGCCCAAAACGTGCCAGCCCAAGACAGGACCGAGAAATGACAGCCACTCACAGTATCCCGCACGTCGTCGGAGTCCTCGGCGGTGGCCGGATGGGTGCCGGGATCGCCCACGCGTTCCTCACCAAAGGTGCCACGGTGATGGTGGTCGAACGCGATCACGAGGCCGCCGCCGGAGCGCAGGCGCGGGTGGCCGACGCCGTCGCCAAGTCCGCTGCCCGCGGCACCTTGAACGAGGCACCCGAAGAGGCGATGGCCCGGTTCAGCACGTCCACCGATTACGCATCGTTTATCCATTGCGGGCTCGTGGTGGAGGCAGTGCCGGAGGATTATGAGCTAAAGGTCACGGCCCTCAAAGCCGTTGAGACGCACCTTCCCGCCGATGCTTACCTGGCCTCGAACACGTCCTCCCTCTCTGTGACGGGGCTCGCGAACGAACTGCAACGTCCGGCCAATTTTGTCGGTCTGCACTTCTTCAACCCCGTCCCCGCGTCCACCCTCATCGAGGTGGTGCTTGCCAAGGAGACGTCTCCCGAACTGGCCGAAGCGGCGAAAAGCTGGACCGAGGCACTTGGCAAGACCGCCGTCGTCGTTAATGACGCACCGGGCTTCGCCTCATCAAGGCTGGGCGTGGCTATCGCGCTTGAAGCGATGCGGATGGTGGAAGAGGGCGTCGCGTCCGCCGAAGACATCGACGCCGCGATGGTGCTCGGATACAAACACCCCACCGGACCGCTCAAGACCACCGACATTGTAGGGCTGGACGTGCGCCTGGGCATCGCCGAGTACCTGCAGTCCACTTTGGGCGACCGTTTCGCGCCGCCACAGATCCTTCGGGACAAGGTGGCACGCGGGGAGCTGGGGCGCAAGACCGGCAAGGGGTTTTTCGACTGGACGGACTGATGCCCGTGCCGGTTAGGCTTGCCGGGTGACTTCCTTCGAACCCATCACCTTGACCGGAAAATTCGTGACGCTCGAGCCTTTGAGCCAGGAGCATCATGATGACCTTGTGGAGGCCGCCCGCGACGGCGAACTCTGGAAGCTGTGGTACACCTCCGTGCCGACGCCGGAGGGGATGGCCGCCGAGATTGATCGCCGGCTGGGACTGCAGGCAGAAGGCTCCATGCTGCCGTTCGCCACTCGCGCCAAGGCAACGGGCAAGCTCATCGGTATGACAACCTATATGAACATCGACGCCGTCACACCCCGCGTGGAAATTGGCTCCACCTGGAACGCGGCATCGGCCCACGGCACAGGGACCAATCCGGACTCGAAGCTGTTGCTCCTGCAGCACGCCTTTGAAGTGCTCGGCTGCCCGGCCGTGGAATTCCGCACCCACTGGTTGAACCATCAGTCGCGCGAGGCTATCGCCCGGCTCGGGGCCAAGCAGGATGGCGTATTGCGCAACCACTCCCGCAGCGCCGATGGTGCACTGCGCGACACGGTGGTTTTCTCCATCCTTGAACACGAGTGGCCCGCGGTGCGCAACGGCCTGGAGTTGCGGCTAAGCTCTCGCCGAGGGGCGGGATCTCGGCGGTAAGTGCGCGTTATAGTCGTGAGAGCTAACCCCTCGGCGAAGCCGCCCGCATGTGCTTAGCTGCTGGTATGACTCGCATGGAAGGGACAAGCCCTTCGCCTGAAAGCGTCCACTGGGACGGTGCCGTCAACGCGTGGCGGATCGCCGGTGATGTGTACAGAATGGGGCGCAGCGAGTGGGTGACCGAGGCCGGTTGGTCGCAAATGTACGACGACGGCGTCCGGACAGTCATCGATCTCCGCACCTCCCGCGAGAGGCGCTCGCGCGATACCGATCCCAAGGTCCCCGCCGATGTGAAGGCCCGCATCGACGTCGTCCATTGCCCCACGGAAGATCCGGACCATAGCCGCTTCAGCGAGTTGTTCGGCCCCTACCTGAAGGATCCGGAGCAGTACGCCGATTACCTCAACCTGTTCGGAGGCAAAGTTGCGGCGGTGTTCAAGGCAATTGCCGCCTCGCCGGGCAAGGTGGTTGTCCACTGTTCTGCGGGGCGTGATCGAAGCGGTGTGATAGCCCTGATCCTGCAGCGCTTGGCGGGCTTCAGCGACGAGGAAATCGTCCAGGGTTATGAGTTCGCGGCCCGGGGAATCAATGAACGCCACCGCACGCACGGTGCCCCGCACGCCCATGATCCTTACCTGTCGGATGACGACCTGGGCGCGTTATTGACGCAGCGACGGACCAGCCTGCGGGCATTTTTGCGCTCGTTCGATGCCACAGGGTTCCTCGAAGCCCACGGGGTCTCTGCCGCGGAAGTGCGCGCCATCAGGGGTAAGCTCGCCACCCGCACTGCTAATATGCAGAACTAATCACAGTTCCCCATTGGAGGACCACCCATGACCGCAGGCGCCCGTGTCACCATCGTGACCCGAACCAAGAACCGCCCGATCTTCCTCGCCCGCGCGCTGGATGACATCTTTGGGCAGACTTTTCGGGATTTCGAAGTCGTGGTGGTTAACGACGGCGGCGATTCCGGCGACGTCGAACGCGTCATGTCTGCCCGGTCCGACGCCGAACGTGAGCGGATCACCACCTTGCATCACACCGAGTCGGTGGGCATGGAAGCGGCATCGAATGCCGGCCTCAAGGCGGGAACCGGCGAGTTCATCGTGATCCACGATGATGATGATTTCTGGGCTCCCACTTTCCTCGAGCGCACCGTCGCTTACCTGGATGGGCATGCCTCCGATGTCGGGGTCATGGTTCGGACGGAAATCGTCATCGAAGAACTTGTGGGTGAGGCGATCGAAGAGGTCCGCCGCGAGATTTTCTGGGCCGACATGCGGCAGATCACGCTTTCTGACATGCTCAAGATCAACCGGGCCGTCCCCATCTCGTTCCTGTACCGGCGCAGCCTGCATGACGCCGTGGGATATTACAACGAGGACCTTCCCGTGGTGGGGGACTGGGAGTTCCACCTTCGGGTCCTCAGCCATGCCCATGTTGGATTCCTCGACGGCGAACCGCTCGCCTTCTGGTCGCAGCGGCCGGAAGCCGGGGGACACGCCGGTAACAGCCTCTTCTCCAAGGCGGCCGATCACGCCCGCTACGACGCCGTGGTGCGCGATGAGTACCTCCGTGAAGGAGTGGCCCGGAACGGCCTCGGCGCCACGCTTTACCTGACCCGGGTGCTGGCCACCCAGGAGGAACTCATCATGGCCCAGCAACGGCGCCTCGACGAAGCCACTGCGAAGCTTGACCACCTGCTGGATCGGTTGGAGGCGCTGAACCAGACAGTGCTGACGCGAACCAGCGTGGGCGAATTCCTGAGGAAGCCGATGCTGCTGGCAAGGAAGCTGGGGAACCGCAAGTAGTCCTGCACCCACATCCCACCTTGTCTGGGGTTGGTCTGTCCCATGCGCGCGTCATTTGAGCCTTGGGCATCGACTATGACCGGGCTGAGGCCTTATGCTCACGAAAGGGCCGCTTAACGTAGCGGCCTTTTCGTTCGCATGAAACATTGGGGGACCCGCTATGGGTAATTCGCGCGGCCGTTTTCGGCTCGCTCTCACACTTTTGGCAGCAATCTTCCTGGGCGCCCTGCCTGCCGGCCTGGCATCCCCGGCCTTTGCAGCAGCCACGGGAACCATCTCAGGAACAGTGACGGTGCCGGCCGGGGTGGACGTAACGACCGTTGCCGTTCAGACCTTTGGGGGCCCTTCCTACAGCCGGGTCCAAGTAAATCCCAACGGCAGCTTTGCGCTCACCGGACTTGGAGCGGGGCAGTACAAGGTTGGCTTCAGCCAGTACCCGGAGGGCACACTAGCATCCTCGTGGTACGGAAGTTATGCGGAAATCCAAGCCACTCTGGTTCCGGTCGCTGCCGGCACAACCGTCACCGGGATTAACCAGGCGATGCATTTGTCCGGCTCCATCGCCGGAAAGGTGACCGTCCCGGCAGGCGTTGATGCCTCGAAGATAACTGTTTCAGCCGGCCCGGAAGTCGGGAACTATAGGACGGCCAACCCGGCGTCGGACGGCACCTTCACCGTAGCCGGGCTTCAGCCAGGCGACGCATGGGTCAACTTCTCATATTTGGACTCGCCCGCGCCGGTCGTCGCTGCGTACTACTCTACTGTCCCGGATGGGACGAAAACGCTGGTCGCCGTCACTGAGGGAGCAACCACCGGCGGCATCAATCAAACATTGAAGCCAGCCGCGATCATCTCGGGAAACATCTCGGTTCCAGGAGGCTCGCCCGCTTTCACCGGCCAAGTGACGGTGGCGGGAGGACCTGACTACACCCTGACCAATGTGGTTGGATCGGCGTGGATCAGTGCGGACAAGTTGGGGAACTATGCCATTGGGGGCCTTGCCCCAGGCGTCTATAAGCTTCATTTCGCGTCCTACAGCGACAACGTTGCCAATATGTGGCACGGAGGGGCCGCTGTTGCCGGCAGTTCGCCATCCATCAGCCTCTCCGCGGGTCAACAGCTCGCAGGCGTCAGGGATGCCGCAGTGGGTGCGGCAAGCATCACGGGATCAATTTCCGGCGCGCCGGCTCCCGGCCCCACAATGACCGGCCCCGGCATGAGTATCACTGCTGTCCTGCAGGACGGGTCTGTGGCTGCCTCCACGGTCATGCAGACATCGCAGAGCACGTATGCGTTGAAGAACCTGCTACCCGGAACATACCGGATCCAATTCAATCGGACCCCTGGCTTTGTGTCCTCCTACGAGGCTCAGCTGTACAGGGATCTACCCGAATCCGGGGGCTTAGCCAACGCGGCGCCACTGGCTGTGCTGGCCGGGCAGACGGTGACCAACATCAATGCCACGGTTCACCTCGGCGGCACCCTCACAGGCAAAGTGTTGGGCGCCAGCAGTGCCCCCTTGGCCAACGCCCGGATCAACGTCTACACGAAGAACGGATCGCTCGTGAGCCGGTTCGCGGACACCGCGTCGGACGGCACCTTCAGGGTCACGGGCCTGAGCTCCGGGCTCTACTTCGTCTCTGCCACACCTGCGGACGGGAGCGGTCTGATCTTCTCCGGTAACGTCGTCACCGAGGCGAACGCCCGCTCCGTTGCCGAGGCTGTAGGCCAGAACACGGACATCGGCACCTTGAGTTATGCAAGCGCCGGGCAAGGAAAGCAGGGGTTCGACGATGTTCCGCTTGGGGCCCAGTTCCAAAATGAGATCCAGTGGCTGGCAGACAAGGGCATTTCCACTGGCTGGCAGGCAGGCGACGGCTCCAGGACTTACCAGCCGTTGACGCCCGTGAACCGTGATGCCATGGCTGCTTTCATGTACAGATTGTCGGGCAAGCCCGCATTCACGGCGCCCACTATACCCACGTTCAAGGATGTCCCGGCCGAAGCCCTGTTCTTCAAGGAAATCACCTGGCTGGCAGACAAAGGTATTTCCACCGGATGGGAAGAGGCTGACAAGACCAGGACGTACCGGCCACTGCAGCCCGTGAACCGGGATGCGATGGCGGCCTTCATGTACCGACTGGCTGGAGAGCCGGATTTTACGGCCCCCCAGGATTCTCCGTTCACCGATCTTCCTACGACTGCCCAGTTCTACAAGGAGATCACGTGGCTCGCCGCGCAGGGGATATCCACAGGGTGGGCGGAGGTGGGCAACACGAAGTCGTTCAGGCCGTTACAGCCGGTGAACCGTGACGCGATGGCAGCCTTCATGTTCCGCTATAACGCCAAGTTCGGCTCGATCTAGGGAATCCAGCGGCATCGCGTGTATTCGGGGGCCGGTCTGCCACTTCGGGAGGCCGGTCCTTCGCCGTGTCTGATCCGGGAATGGAAAATTCCTGCTGTACTCCTCCCGGCATTCATGTAGGCTGTCTATATTACCGAACGGCCGGTCAGTAATGTTGGCGCTCGTCAGCAATGACCGTGCCGCTTTCATGTGCCTTGGAAGGACCCGTCGACGATGACCACTACCGCAGTCGCCCCGGAAACCACAGCCGTTGCAACCGTACCCAGTTACGTCCAGGACGCTTGGTGGACCCCCGAACCCGGCGCCAAGACCGTCCCGGTTCGCGATGCGAGCACCGGACAAGTCCTGGCAAACGTCAGCACCGACGGGCTGGACCTTGCCGCCGTCGTGCATTACGGACGCACCACCGGGCAAACTGAACTTGGGATGCTGACGTTCCATCAACGGGCGCTCAAGCTCAAAGAGCTGGCCATGTACCTGAACGGGCGCCGCGAGGAACTGTACGCGTCCTCCTCCCAGTCGGGTGCCACCAAGATCGACAACATGATCGACATCGACGGCGGTATCGGCGTTTTGTTCACGTTCGGATCCAAGGGCCGCCGCGAACTGCCGAACTCGCAGGTTGTTGTGGACGGCCCCATGGAGACGCTGTCCAAGGATGGCTCCTTCGTAGCTGAGCACATCTACACCCGCATTCCCGGCGTCGCTGTGCAGATTAACGCCTTCAACTTCCCTGTCTGGGGCATGCTTGAGAAGTTCGCGCCGTCGTTCCTGGCCGGCGTCCCCACCATCGTGAAGCCGGCCACGCCCACGGGGTATGTCGCCGCCGCGGCCGTTAAGGCGATCATCGAATCCGGGATCCTCCCCGCTGGTTCCCTCCAGCTGATTTCCGGCTCCGCCCGGACGTTGCTGGACGAACTGGACTACCGCGACCTCGTTTCCTTCACGGGTTCTGCCGCAACAGCCAAGTCGCTCAAGTCGCACCGGAACGTCGTCCAGGGCGGGGTCCGATTCACGTCGGAAACCGATTCGCTCAACGCTGCCATCCTCGGGCCCGACGCTGTTCCCGGTACCCCGGAGTTCGACGCTTTCATCAAGGCCGTGGTCACTGAGATGACCGTCAAGGCCGGCCAAAAGTGCACAGCCATCCGCCGCGTCATCGTCCCGCAGGCGTTGACCGCTGACGTCGCCGCCGCCGTCGGCGCCCGCATCAACGAGCGCGTTGTCCTCGGTGACCCGCGCGCTGAAGGCGTCACCATGGGTGCCCTGGCATCCTTGGACCAGCTGGCCGACGTCCGCGCTGCCGTGCAGTCAATGCTCGACGCCGGCGGCGAGCTCGCGTACGGGTCCCTCGATTCGCCGTCGGTCACCTCGGTCGGAGGCGCCGTGGGCATCGTGGAGGATGGCGCGTTCATGTCGCCGGTACTCCTGAGCTGGGCGGACGCCGAGGCCGAAGAAGTGCACTCACTCGAGGCTTTCGGGCCGGTGTCCTCCGTGATCGGGTACTCGGACCTTGCTGATGCCATCCGCCTCGCAGCCCGCGGATCAGGGTCACTCGTGGCCTCTGTATGCACGAACGATCCTGCCGTAGCCCGGGAGTTGGTCCTGGGAATCGCGGCTCACCACGGCCGTGTCCACATGCTCAACCGCGAGGACGCCCGGTCCTCAACGGGGCACGGTTCTCCCGTTCCGCACCTGGTCCACGGTGGCCCCGGCCGGGCAGGTGGCGGAGAGGAGCTGGGCGGAATCCGCTCAGTCCTGCACCACATGCAACGAACCGCCATCCAGGGTTCCCCCAACATGTTGACGGCCGTCACCGGCGTCTGGCACACCGGGGCCGACCGCAACTTCACCGTGGAGACAGAAGGGGAGCACCCGTTCCGGAAGCACCTTTCCACGCTCCGCATCGGCGACGCAGTTCGTTCAGAGCTGCGCGAGGTGAAGCTTGAGGACATCACAGCCTTCGCGAATTCCACGGGGGACACTTTCTACGCGCACACCAACCACGAAGCCGCCGAGGCCAACCCGTTCTTCCCTGGGATCGTGGCCCACGGCTACCTCCTGCTGAGCTGGGCGGCCGGGCTGTTCGTTGAGCCGGCGCCGGGCCCCGTGCTGGCCAATTACGGCCTGGAGAACCTGCGGTTCATCACCCCTGTTGCGGCCGGCGACTCCATCCGGGTCACCCTGACGGCCAAGAAGATCACCCCCCGCGAGACGGATGAGTACGGCGAGGTGGCTTGGGATGCCGTCCTGACTAACCAGAACGACGAAATCGTGGCTACCTACGACGTCCTGACCCTCGTGGAGAAGTAGTCTCCGCTGAACTGATCCCAGGAACTGATCCCCGTAACGACGAAACGCTTCTCCACAAGGTAGGGAAGCGTTTCGTCGTTATGGGGGATGGGGGAGGGCTAGACGGCGGTGTGCAGGCCGTCGAAGGCCATGGTGATGAGGTCGTCCGCCAGCTTCTCCGGGGACAGGGAACCACCGGGCTTGTACCACTCAACGATCGAGTTGACAGTGCCAAACAGCAGGCGGGTCACGGTGCGGGGATCGATATCCTGGCGCAGCGAGCCGTCCTCGCGCGCGGCCGAGATCAGCTCAGCGACTCTGTGGTCGAACGCGCGGCGGCGTTCCAAGGCGTCGCGCTCAATCTCCGTGTTGCCGCGCAGGCGAAGCAGCAACGTCACGAACGGCAGCCGGTCCACCAGCACCGCGATTGTTTGCCGAAGCACGAACTCAAGCCGGGCGTCTGCGGGACCCGAGGTGGCAGCGGGCTCCTCCAGGATGGCTTCCAGGCCGCCCAGCGCGTGGTCAAGGGCGAGCTTGAGGAGATCGCCCTTGGACGGAACGTGGTGATAAATGGCCGACTTGGAGATCCCGAGGTTCTCGGCCAGGATGCCCATGGACGTCGCGTCGTACCCGTGGCGGTTGAAGACGTCGACGGCGATACGGAGCACCGACTGCTGGTCATAACCGGGCCGGCCGCGCTTGGTGGTGGTCTCAGTAGGCATGCTGGCATTTTCTCATGATCTCAGCGAGCGGAACTCGCTCAGCCCTTGGGGCGCAGGTCGTAGATGCGGCGCAGCTTGCCGTTGGAACGCTCGAGGGAACCGGGATCCACTACTTCCACCACGCAAGAAGACCCAACATGGATCTTGATTTGCTCACGCAAGGTGCGGGCCGCCGTCGTGCTTGATTCAGCGGACACGGACTCGCGGCGTTCAATGCGTACCGTGAGTGAATCCATCCGCTTGCCCTCGGGGCGGGTGAGCTCGAGTTGGAAGTGCGGGCTCAGTTCCGGGATGCGGAGCGCAATTTCTTCGATCTGGGATGGGAACAGGTTCACGCCGCGGAGGATGATCATGTCATCGCTGCGGCCGGTGATGCGGCCCATGCGACGGTGTGCCGGACGGGCAGTGCCGGGGAGCAGGCGGGTCAGGTCCTTGGTGCGGTAGCGGATGATCGGCAGCGCTTCCTTCGTCAACGACGTGAAGACGAGTTCGCCGGGTTCGCCGTCGCCCAAGACTGAGCTTTCGCCCCGGGAGGGGTCGAAGGGGTCGATGATTTCGGGGCGGAAGTGGTCCTCCCAAATGTGGCAGCCGTCCTGCGTTTCAACAGCTTCGCCGGCAACGCCCGGGCCCATCACCTCAGAAAGGCCGTAAATGTCCGAGGCCTTTATGTTCATGGTGACTTCGAGTTCGTGCCGCATCTCCTCGGTCCACGGCTCGGCGCCGAGCACCGCGTATTTCAGTGAGGTGGACGTGGGGTCGATGCCTTGGTGCGCCATGGCGTCCGCGATGGTCAGCAGGTAGGTCGGCGTGGCAAGGATCGCGTCCGGCTTGAAGTCCTGGATGAGTTGGATCTGGCGCTCGGTTTGGCCGCCGGAGATCGGGATGACCGTGCAGCCGAGTGCTTCAGCGCCGGCGTGGGCGCCGAGACCGCCGGTGAACAGCCCGTAGCCGTAGGCATTGTGGACCTTCATTCCGGGGCGGACGCCCGAGGCGCGGAAGGACCGTGCCACCAGGGTTGCCCAGATAGCGAGGTCATTCTTGGTGTAACCAACCACTGTGGGACGGCCGGTGGTCCCGGAACTGGCGTGGATGCGTGCAACCTGGTCCTGCGGTACGGCGAACATGCCGAAGGGGTACTCCAGGCGGAGGTCTTCCTTGGTGGTGTACGGGAACTTGCCAAGGTCGCTGAGTTCCTTCAAGTCGGTGGGGTGCACACCGGCGTCGTCGAATTTGCGCTTGTACAGCGGGACGCGATCGTAGGCGTAGGCCACTGTGTGCTGCAGCCGGCTCAGCTGGAGGGCCTCGAGTTCGTCGCGGGAGATGGTTTCTTCGCGGTCCAGGACGGGTGCACTGTCTTTGGAGGTGGAGCCGGAAGGTGCGGCCACGGTGTTCTGGGTCATCTGGGTTCCTACTTCTTGGAGATGGTGCGGCTGCGTCCACGGAACTCGGCGATGAGTTCCCCGGGGGTACCGTCTGGAGTGGTGCCGGGCGTGGCGGCGTAAATCTGGATGTCGTAAAGCCCGCTTCGGCCGGCACTGGCGCGGCGATTGGCGACGGCGGTGATCGCTTGGCCTCGGAACGCCGGCTTGATGAAGTTAATGTCGACGCCGGACGCCACTGTGATGGTGGAGGATTCCTCGGGGGTGGGGTTCGCCGGGTTGCAGGCCAAGGCGAAGGCCGTGTCACCGAAGGCGAAGATCATTCCGCCGTGCGCCATGCCGAAACCGTTGAGCATCTCGTGGCGGAGCGTCATGCGGATGGTGGCGTGGCCGTCGTCGATCTTGAGGACCTCGATCCCCATCCATTCCGACGCGGGGTCGTTGGCCAGGATGTGGTGCGATGCACCGGAAAGGGTTGTTTCCACCATGCGTCATTGCCTCCAGCTTTATTTACCGAATGTTCATTAGGTAATCCCAGATCGCTTGAACTGTCAAGACTGGACCAAGTTCCGGGACGGCCTAGTAGCCTCTATGACATGCCCGATATCGAACTTCCCATCACCACGGAGCGGCTGGTCCTGCGGCGCTTTGAAGCCGAAGACCTGGACCGGTTCCACGGCTACCAGTCGCTTCCGGAGACTGCCCGCTTCCTCTTCCGCAACGAGCTCAGCAGGACCCGGTCCATGGAAGTCCTCGGGCGGTACGCAAACTTCCAGTTCACAGGGGAGGGGGACTGGGTTTGCCTGGCGATTGAGCGGAAGGACCGGCCCGGGTTGCAGGGCGAGATTGTCCTGAAGTGGCTTGAGGGGACAGGCCAAGGTGAGATCGGCTGGATTCTGCATCCGGATGCCCGCGGCCAAGGGATCGCTACCGAGGCCGCCGAAGCTGTCCTGGATTTGGCCTTCGGCCAGCTCGCCTTCCACCGCGTCGACGCGAAACTCGATGCCCTCAACACGGGCTCAGCCGGAATTTGCCAACGATTGGGCATGCGCTTGGAGGCCGCCCTGGTGGATAACTGGCATTACAAGGGCCAATGGGCAACGGAGAATATTTACGCGATCCTCGACGCCGAATGGCGGGGCAGGCAGGACTCAGGACTCAATCGGCCATGACTTATGGAGTTTCAGTTGTTCAGTCAGCTCAGCTTCGGGCAGCGGTCTGCTGAAGTAATACCCCTGGCCGCTTGTGCAGCCGATGCTCAGGAGGTAATCGGCTTGTTCCTCCGTTTCAATACCCTCCCACACGGCATTCAGTCCGCATGCCCGGATCAGTTGCAGCACTGCGGCCAGAAGGGCTGGCTGGGAGGGATCACTGCCTAGGGCGGCAAGCAAGGTCCTGTCCACCTTCACGGCGTCCACAGGCAGCTGCCGGAGGTAGCTGATGGACGAGTACCCTGTGCCGAAGTCATCGATCTCCAGCCCCACACCGAGCCGCTGCAGGCTGCTCAGCGTGTAGCGGTCCAGGGCGTTCCCCTGGATAACGGCGCTTTCCGTCAGCTCAAGGACAAGGGCGGAAGGGTCCAGCCCGGACGCCGACAGGGCTTCCCGCACCTCTTCCACGAACTCAAGCCTTTGCAGGTCGGGAGCCGAAACGTTGATACGCATAGAGAAGTTATGGCTTGACGTCAGGGGGTCGCTGCGCCATAGCTTCAATTGCTCGACGGCGGCGCGCAGCACCCAACCGCCCAATTCCGAGATCATCCCAGTCTCCTCGGCGATAGGGATGAACTCGTCCGGCATGACGATTCCACGCGTGGGGTGGTTCCAGCGGACCAACGCCTCGACGCCCTCTATTTCCCGGGTGTCCAAGCGGATGATCGGCTGGTAGTACAGCACCAATTGCGAGCCTGCAATTGCGTCTTTGAGCTCGGCCACCAGCTGGTTGCGCATTTGCCGTACGTGCAACATGGACGGCTCGAATGCCTTGAGCTTCCCCCGCCCGTCCGCTTTGGATTCGTACATGGCGATGTCGACTTCCATCATCAAGTCATCGGCGCTGACGCCTGGATCAGCCATGCGCAGGCCCATGCTGGCCCCACACCGAAGGTGGTGGCCTTCGATCTCTATAGGGCCGTCCAAAGCCGCCAAGATCCGGTTTCCGACTGAAGCAGCCATGGCAGGGGATACGCCCGGCAAAAGAACAGCAAACTCATCGCCGCCCATGCGGGCCACCATGTCTTGTTCCCGGACTGCTCCGGAGATCCGGCGGGCGATGGCCTCCAGTACTTTGTCCCCGATGGTGTGGCCCAAAGAGTCGTTGATGGCCTTGAACCCGTCCATGTCCAGGAGAAGGATCGCCGGCTTGGTGCTCGTTTCGAGCTCGGCGGCTTGGGCCTCCGCCAGGGCAGCAGAGAAAGCAGATCGGTTGCTCAATCCGGTCAGGGGATCGGTCATGGCCATGTGTTGCATTGCCAAGCGGGCATCGTTGAGCTGCTGGGTGCGGGCTTCCACCCGCTGTTCGAGCTCCTCATAGATGATCTGGAGGTCCTCGGCCAACAGGTTGGTTCCCATGATTACGGCGTCGATCTCATCGCGCGCAGCTGAGACCTCGATCCTCGTTTCCAGGTCTCCCGCAGCCAACCTGACGATGCCCTCCAAGAGGAGGCCCAGGCGGGGGTCATCCGCGGAGTACGCGGTTTCCTCAGACATGGTCACTCCCCATAGGGCCTGTTCGGCCGGTCATCGATATGCAGCAGGTGTTCGCGAACTGCGGCGCTCCGCTCCGGTAGTGCGGCCTCGTCGAACAGCCGCGCCGTTTCCTCGAAGGTTGCCACGGCGTCGTCGCGCCGTCCTGCTTCCACCAACGCCCGCGCCAAGAGGAAATGCGCTTCGGCGGCCGTTTGGGTGGCCAGGATGGAGGATTGGGCACACAGCGGTTCAAGAATTCCCAACGCCTCGGGGATGTCTTGAATGAGGAAATTCCAGTGTGCCCTAACCAGCGCCATTTCCAAATCGTCCCGGTCGGATCCTCCCACGATATCCGTGGCCAGTTCCGCACGCTCAATGCATCGAAGCGTTGCTGCGTCGTTGAGTTTTGCCTGTAGTCGCATTTCGGCCGATGCCCGATTGAAGCGGGCCCATAAATCGACGTCTTTTGACGGCGAAAGCCATTCGGCAGCCTGATCGTGATAACGAACGCCCTCTGAGACGTGATCGGTGAGGAAGGCTACGTTCCCGATCACCCAGTACCCCTTTCCGGCTGTATCCTCGTCAACTTCATCCGTCAGGAGTGTTTCCAGAACGAGGCATTCCCGCCAGGCGTCCTCCAGGCGTCTGCTTTCGGCCAAAGCGGCGATCAAAGCACGCTGGGCGAGCACCTGGACATAAAGAAGTTCGGGATCCGGGGCAGCCAGTTGCGCAGCCGCGGACGCCACCTCAGCGGCTTCCGGAAGCCGGCCCGAGCCCTGCAAAGCAACGGCCAACAGGGTGCCGGCCTTCGCGCCGAGCTCGGGCGAAGTGGCAGTCAACTGGAGGTTGTTCAGATCCGTAGCCAGCTTCAGGTATTGCTCAATGTTTCCCTGGTCCCTCAGACACTCAGCTTGGAGGTAGAGCATATTCCACCACAAGAGGTGATCACCGGCGGCCTGGGCAAGATGCGCGGCTTCACCGGCCAAGCGATACGCGTCGTCAAAGCCCCGCTCTTTCCATTTGGCGCGGGCAGCGAGCCCGGCGACCAGGTGGGGGGCTAACTGCGGACTCTGCATGTGCTCATTATCCATGTCAAAGATGGACAAAAGCTCGTATAGTTTGCGGGGTGACGTTTTTACATATCACATACTGAAGTTCGCATCAGTTTGAAAGGGCACAGCGGATGAAGAAATTTGCAGTAACCCTGCTCATGGCAGGCATTTTGGCGGTAGCAGGATTCGTTGCTCCGGCCAATGCCGCGCCAACCCAGGAAACCAACACCACGGCAATCGGATGGTGGCCGAACAGCATGACCACCACCAAGACGAATACCACGACGATTGGGTGGTGGCCGAACTAATTGGGGATAGGACGGCCTGTCCTGACAGGCTGATGAAACAGCACGATGCCCCGGGTGACCACCCGGGGCATCGTTGTGTTAATTGTTCCTCCAAGGGCGCTGTGTTGCGAAAGCGTGGCTAGGGACCACCAACGGGAAGCTCCACGGACACTGTGGTCCCGGTACCCAGCGTGGAGTCGAACACCATTTTGCCCATGTGGCGGCTGATGATGTCGTGTGCGATCGCCAAGCCCAGTCCACTCCCGGGAACGGCTGCCGATGTGGCGTTGGAGGCGCGGTAGAAGCGGGTGAAAATGTGCGGCAGATCGTGCGCCGGGATACCAAGCCCAGTGTCGGCGATGCGTACCACCGCAGAGGTTGGCCCGCCGTTGGAGGCGGTCACTGAACTGGTGATCCCCACCTGGCCGCCCTCGGGCGTGAACTTGATGGCGTTGGCAACGATGTTCGTGAAGACCTGTTCAAGCTTTGCTTCGTCAGCTGTGATCTCCACGTCCTCCGACGCCTCCGAGAAGGACACCGAGATGTGCCGGGATTCAGCCAAGGGGCGCAAAGTTGCCACCACCACTTGGAGCAGTTTGGCGATGTCCACAGGTTTAAGGTCCAGGTTGCTGGCGTCCTGCATGGACACCGTAAGCATGTCCTCGATGAGCGTGCGGAGCCTGTCCGAGTTGCGGGTTACGACGTCGAGCATGCTGCTGATGCCCTCCGGAACCGGTCCGCCGGCGCCGTCACGGATCATGTCCAGGTAGGCCGTGATGGAGGTAAGCGGAGTGCGGAGTTCGTGGTTCACCGTGGCGAGGAAGTCTGTTTTGGCTTTGTCCAATTGCCTCAACTGGTGAAGAACGCGCTGTTGGGCGCCAATGAGGTGGCCCTGGATCAGTCCATGGGCTACGTTCCCCGCCACGTGCTGCATAAGGGCGATTTCGGCACTGGTCCACGGGTGCCTCTCCTGCACGGTGGCAAGCAAGATGACACCCAGGGCGGAGCTGCCCTCGCCTACAGGGAGCAGCACTGTGGAAATGGGGTGGAGCTCCTCCGCCCATTCGTGCAGGGCCTTGGTGATCCGGGAATCGGGCTCTTCGCGGTGATCGGTCACGGCAAGGACTTCTGCCTCGGCCCACAACCGGTTGGATACCTCAATGATGGTCTCTTCACTGGGGCCGAGCTTGGCGGGGAGCTGGGGAAGGCCGGACCGGTTACATTGGGCGCGGATCAGGGGGACCCGTTCATCGCGGAACGTCGCGAACCATACGTGGTCCACATCCAAGGCCCTGCCGAACCCGCGGACAACATGGTTGGCGATTATTTGTGGATCATTGGTTTCCCGGATCGCCGCCGAAACGTTACGGAGGTTTTCGCGCAGGGCCTCGACCTTGCTGCGGTTCCGGACACGTTCGGCTGCACGGCCCACCAGGGCTTTGACCCGCTGGACCAGTTCGTCATTGCGCACCGGGCTGAATATATAGTCCGCCTGGCGCCAGGCCTCCACGGTCTTCGGATCCACGGAGTCTTCCGGCCCAACGAGCAGGAGGATGGGCGCTCCAGGATTGTGGAGGCTGTCGGCCAATGCGTTTTCGACCACGATCACCGACGGCGTCCGTGCGTTGATCAAGGCCGCAAGCGAGGCAGGGTCACGCGCCGAAAGTACCTCGAAACCCGCTGACGTCAGCGCAGTTGTGCTTGCTCCCAGGCGGTCCTGGTCTGAATCTGCCACCACAGCAAGAGGAGCGTGCTGCGCATTGGAGCCAGTCGGGCCCACAGAACCACCTCCAAGACAATATCGACCACCCGAATTGCGGATTTGCCAACACACTATCAGCGGCAGGCCTGTACGGAGGTTCGTCGCTGAACAAGCCGCATGAGTGTTTACCTGCGCCTTTACTTTGGCCCGCGGATTAGTCAGCCTTGAGGCAGACTGCAATCGAGGAGAATAGTGAAGCCCGAAGCAACACCAAACCAGCAAGAGGTCGCGTTTGAGCTTAAGCTCCAAGATCCCGGTTATTTGCGCCTGACCTGGCCCCGGGGTGCAAGGATCAAGGAACCGGACGCCCAAAGGGCCATGGATCGGGTTAACGAACTCTCCGGCACCAACCGGCACCCGATGATCGTGGACATGGCCACCACCGACGACGTCACGAGGGGTGCCCGTTCGGTGTTCGCCAAGCCCTGCCAGGCATCGCGGATCGCACTGCTTGGCGCCTCACCCGTGGACAGGGTCATCGCCAATTTCTTCCTGGGCATCATGAAAGCGCCGTGCCCTACCAAGTTCTTTACGTCCGAGACAGAGGCCCTGGAGTGGCTGGTGGGCGTGTAAGGACCCTTATATTTAGATCATGTTCTCCGGTCTCAGGAAGTACCTGCTGGTACCTCGCCTTATCAGGCTCTCTTCTTCCGCGCCTAAAGATGCCTCCACTGCGTGGGATAAGTACTGGGGCGACGTACGGTCTACTGGAGCCGGCGGTGATGTCCTGTGGGATTCCGGCAGCGACCATGAACTCAACGGCTACCTCCCCATCCTGGCCCAACTGGACCCGGCGCTTCCCGTGGTGGACGTTGGGTGTGGCAATGGCAGCTTCACCCGCCTCCTGGCCCGGCATTTCCCGCACGCGCTGGGACTCGACTATTCCGCTAACGCTGTGGAACGCGCCCGTCAGGAGTCCGCAGGAATGACGACGACGTCGTTTGCCGTGTGCGACATGACGGCACCTGACGCGGCGGGCACCGTAGCGACGGCGCTCGAAGCCGCCGGCTGGAAGGGCGAAGCCAACGTTTTTATCCGGGGAGTGCTGCACGTCCTGGACCGCGAGGGGCGCGCTGCGTTGGCCGAGAACCTGCGTCCCGTCATCGGATCCCGGGGCAGCGTCTTCCTGGCCGAAACCAACTTCCGGGGCACTCCCGTGGACTACGTAAGCCACCTGGGCGCCACCCGGAATTCCATTCCGGAGCCGCTGGAGTGGGCCATCCGCGGGTTGCCCATGCCCGGACATTTCGGTGCACCGCAGCGAACCAAAGCCTTCCCGGCGGCCAACTGGGATCTCTTGTCGGAGGGCGAGGCCCATATCGAGACCCGCCCCCTCACCAACCCCCACTCCTCGGACGTGATCCCCGGATATTACGCCGTCCTGCGGGCCCGGCAGGCCTGAGTCCTACTTCAGCAGCTCTTACTTCAGCCCGGCCCCGGGCAACAGGGCGGTGGCGCCCAAGGCATCGGCTACGAACGCGTAGTCCCAGGCCCGTTCCCGCCACTGGACGTACCTCCCGGACGCCCCTCCGTGACCGCCGTCCATCTCAATCTTCATGACCACCGGCTCTGCCCCGGTGGTCACCGAACGTAGCTCCTGGACCCATTTGGCCGGCTCCACGTACAGCACCCTGGTGTCATTGAACGAGGTGACGGCGGCAATCTTGGGATAGTCCACGGCCCGCACATTCTCGTACGGAGTGTAGGACTTCATGTAGGCATACACCTCGGGGTCTGTGATCGGGTTACCCCATTCCTCCCATTCCAAGGCGGAGAGAGGAAGGTCCGGGTCCAGGATGGTGGTCAGCGCATCCACAAAGGGCACTTGGGCCACCACTGCCGCGTATTTTTCGGGCGCCATGTTGGCGATAGCGCCCATCAGAAGGCCTCCGGCTGATCCGCCCATTGCAGCTATGCGGGCAGGGTCCACCCACCCTGAACCTGCGAGCCAGTCGGTGGCGGCGATGAAGTCGGAGAAAGTGTTCTTCTTGCTGAGCTTCTTACCCTGGTCATACCAATGGCGGCCCAACTCGCCACCCCCGCGGATGTGGGCGATCACCATCACGATCCCGCGATCCAGCAGCGACAATCGGGCCACCCCGAAACCCGGGTCCATGCTCACTTCGTAGGAGCCGTAGCCATACACCAAGCCGGCAGAAGCGCCGTCCTGCTGTACCGATGCGTGCCGGAGCACGGACAGCGGCACGCGGGTGCCGTCGTCGGCCGTGGCCCATTCGCGGGTGGCCACATAATCCGCACGCGAGTAGCCGCCCAGAACGGGGCTTTCCTTGCGGAGCAGCAACTGGCCGTGGGGCTCGCCGGAGGTAGGCAGGACGAAGTCATAGACGCGCGACGGCGTGAAGTAGGACGTGTAGCCCATGCGGATTACCGGGGCGTCGTAGTCAGAGCCGGAAACCCCGGCCGTATACAGCTCTTCGTCGAACGAAGGCTCCACCGGTGCCTGTTGCCCTTCGGTTCCCAGCCCTGCAAGCGGCAGCACCTGAACGCGCTCAATGGTGTCCTTGCGGACGGACAGCACCAGATGGGTTGAGGTAAGGCCCGCGCCGTTGACGCGGACGTCGTCGGAATGATCGACGACGGTACGCCAGTGCTGCTCGGCGAGCGGCTTGGTGAGCTCGGCTGGATCCACGAGGCTGACCATCGAGTTGATGGCGTCCTTATTGTGGGTCAGGAGCAGCGTTTCGCGGCCCTCCAGCAGGAAGGGTTCGGCGTCGTAGAGGATGCGTTCGTCACGTGAGATAACGGTGGTCAACCCGGCGTCGGGATCGTCGAAGCGCAACACGCGGGTCTCGCTGAACTCGGAGCAGCCGATGCTGAGCACCAGGTGACGGCGATCCGAGGCGAGTTCGAAACCGAGCCACATGGCGACGTCGTCCTCTTGATAAAGAACCTTGTCCTCGGAAACGGGTGTGCCCAAAACGTGGGCCTTCACCTGGTACGGACGCCACGAATCATCGGCGAGGGTGTAGAAGATGCGGGTGCCGTCAGGGGAGAAGGCGACGCCGTAAAAAATGTTCTCGATGACGTCGGGCAGGAGCTCGCCCGTGCGCAGATCCTTGATGCGTAGCGTGAAGCGCTCGTCCCCTGCGTTATCCACTGCGTAGGCGTAGAGATTGCCGTCCACAGTCACGGCAGCGCCGCCGACACTGAAGAAGGGCTTGCCTTCAGCCTCGAGGTTGCCGTCCAGGATGATCTGTTCCCCCGGAAGCTCCAGGCCCGCCTCCACAGTGGGGGGAGTCCAGTCAGCCACGCGGTCACCGGTGTTTTGCGCTTGGACGCGGCACTGGATGCTGTACTCCATGCCTTCCACGGACCTGCTGTAATACCACCACCCATCCTTGCGGCTGGGCACGGACAGGTCAGTCTCCTGCGTGCGTCCCTTGATTTCCTGGAACATGGCCTCACGAAGCGGCTCCTGATGCGCCGTCTGCGCTTCCTGGTAAGCGTTCTCAGCCCGGAGGTGTGCGATGACCTCCTCCGATTCCTTGTCCCGCAGCCACTCGTAGTTGTCCACGAACACATCTCCATGGTGTTCGCGGCGCGTGGGAACACGCTTGGCGACGGGAGGCTGGATTGACGGTTCCGTATCAGCGGCAGGTGCGGAGGAAGTCTGGCTCATGTGGCCACTCTATAGAGGGCCCCTGACACCGAACCGGAATTTCGCTCAGAGCGCCGGACGGGGGCCACCGCTAGCGATAGCTGTCCACGACTTAGCAGGGAACCAACACTCTCGCGTCATGACTTGCGCTGGGGTGCCACTCAGTATAGGCGAGCACGGTTTGTGCCCTTTCCGTTCCGAAGAGTTGGAGGTTCAGATGGTCCCGCTTCAATCACCCAGTGTCCACGTTGGAAAACGGGTGCGCCTGCAAGCCCGGCAGCATCCGGAGACGTTGCGGCGCTCGCCAGTGGATTTGGAAGTTGTGATTCCTGCGTACAACGAGGCAACGAGAATTCCGAATACCTTGGTACAAACGGTGGATTTCCTCGCCAACCAATCATGGTCCTCACGCATTGTGGTGGTGGACAACGGCAGCGTGGACGAGACGGCGGCGGTGGTGCGGCGTATCTCCCGCGACACAGGCGCCGTGGTACCTATCTCCTTGGTGGGTTGCTCCCTGCGGGGAAAGGGAGCAGCTGTCCGGCGTGGCCTACTGAGCGGAACGTCCAGGTTTACCGGCTTCTTTGACGCAGACCTCGCTACTCCTTTGGAAACCCTCACAGAGACGATGTCCCTCCTCGAGGATGGGGCCGCGGCGGTGATTGCGTCCCGCCATGCGGAGGGCTCTACCGTGGTGCGTCCACAGCATCTGGGGCGCAGGGTGGGCGGAACGGCGTTCCGCGTGCTGACCAAAGCAAAGGTCAAGGGCATCCAAGACACCCAATGTGGCTTCAAATTCTTTGAACGGGACGCCTTGACGGCGGCAATGGTGCAGTGCCGCAGCACCGGTTTCGCCTTTGACGTTGAGCTCCTTTTGCGCCTCCAGAACAATGAGGCGCGCATCGTGGAGCTCCCGGTTGCCTGGACTGACGGAGCTAGGTCAACGTTCCGCCCCTTCCAGGATGGCGTGGCCAGTTTCGCCTCCGTGATTCAACTCCAGAAAGCATCAGCATGACCTATGCCACAACGGACATGAACTCCCCGGCACAACTTGCCGGCAAGCATGTGCTGGTCCTCAACTGGCGCGACATCCAGCATTCCCAGGCTGGTGGCGCCGAACAGTACATGCACCAGATCTCACGTAGATGGGTGCAAAACGGAGTTCAGGTTACGTGGTTTACCGGGCGTGACTCGGGCCAGGCTGCGGAGGACGTCATCGACGGGATCCGGATACTGCGCGGGGGAGGCCCCTTGTCGATTTACGGCCAGGCAGCGCTCAAGATGCTCCGCGGCGGAGCGAATTACGATGCCGTTGTTGACTGCCAAAACGGGATCCCGTTTTTCTCCCCATTGTTCTTACCGCGCACTACGCCCATCGTCCAAGTGGTCCATCACGTCCACCAAGAACAGTTCCGGACAAAATTTTCCCCACCCATGGCTGCGGTGGGACGTTTCCTGGAGAGCGCCGGCGCCAAGACGGTGTACGGCCAGCGCTCCATCGTCGCCGTTTCGCCGTCAACGCGTTTGGAATTGCGGAAGCTCGGATTTTCCGGACCCATCCACGTGGTGCCTAACGGCAGCATCGACATTCCTCCATTGGTGGCAGAGCGGGCGACTGAGCCGACCATCGCCGTCGTGAGCCGTTTAGTGCCGCATAAGAGGCTGGACCTGTTGTTGGGGCAGTTCGCCGTTGCCGTGCGGACTGTGCCGAAACTGCGTTTGGACCTTGTTGGTGACGGTCCCGAGCGGTCACGCCTGCAACAGCTGGCCATGGACCTGGGCCTCGACGACGCCGTGACGTTCCACGGTTATCAACCCGACGCAGTTCGGGATGAGTTGTTGGGCAGGGCATGGTTGACCGCGTCCACCTCGGCTTCGGAGGGATGGGGATGTTCGGTGATCGAGGCGGCCGCGTGGGGTGTGCCTTGCTTGGCCATACGAGTTCCTGGCATCCGGGACTCAGTTGTTGAAGGCAGGACCGGATGGCTTGTGGACGCGCCTCGGGAATTCGCAAATGCAATGATCGACGCCGTGTGGGCTTTGGCCGCACCGCGAACGGCCAGCGTGATGGCCGCGGAGTGCCGCGAATGGGCCGGATGCTTCACGTGGGACAGGAGTGCAAGGCTGCTCACCGGGGCGCTCCTCGAAGAAGAAAAGTTGTTGCGCGAGGGTGGAGATCCACGCGCCAGCCACTCGGATCTGTCCACGTTGGCGCAGTTCGATCTGCCCGCCGAAGCGGATCTGGATACCATCCTGCGCCCAACGGACGAGGTTGCGGTGATTGGGGGGAGCTACGTATCGGTGTTGATGAGGGGGCGCGACGAATTCGAAGCCTTCGCTGCCGTGACAAGGATCGGCGGCGAAGGGGTGCAGCTCCGTCCAGCGGGCCCGAACACGCTCCTCGCCGGGCCTGGAAGCGCATTCTCTCCTGTCGACGCCGTCGACGGTCAGTAGCGCTAATTTGTTGGTGGAGGTTAAGGATCACGTCGTGACCACTGCTGTGCGGGAGCGGGCAACAGCGCAGGGCAGGGACAGCACACCGGACAGCACGGTGGACATAGCCGGCAACAGCGGTGTCCTGGCTGTCTCTGCGGGAGTAGTTGGCCTCGTAAGTTATGCCTGCACCCTCTTGATGGCCAACATGCTGGGCACAGCCGACTACACATTGTTCGCCTCAGCCTCAATGATGGTCGGGATTGTGGGTATCGTGGCCGCGGCCTTGGTCCCCCTACCGCTTTCGCATGTTGTGGCCGCTTATCCCGAGGGTTCTGAAGGCAGGCGCGACGGGATTGCCTTCTCGGTTTTTGTGTCGTGCCTGGCTGGTGCTGCGGCTGCCCTCATGTCGGGCGGACTGACGCTGGCGCTGGGCAAACCGTCCATGGCAGGCTCGGTGGCGCTGGGTTCTTTCGCCATTTTCGCTGTGACGGCCCAGGAGGGATGGCTTCAGGGCGAACTGCGTTTTAAGTGGTACGCCCTGCGGACCGTGGGCGAAGTGGTGGTCAGGCTGATGTTCAGCCTGTTGGTCATTGCGATGGCTTGGGGTGCGGGAGGCGCAGTCCTGGGCTTCGCCGTGGGTGCCGCCGGAGGACTGTTGGTGCCGCGTTCGTTCTATCGCGACCTCCGTTGGCGTCCGCATGTGGTGCGCCAAAAATGGCGGTGGGCTGAAACCAGCGACATCGCATCGGTTCTGTGCGTGGTGTCGGTGTTGGTGGGCATTGATGTGGTGTTGGTGGGCTTTCTGGACAACGGATCGGTGGCCGCCGCAGGTTTCCAGGCTCTCTCAACGATCGCCAAGGGTCCCGTTTATGTGGCGGCAGGGACCGCGTTGGTGGCCTTTCCGTTGCTGCGCACCCCCGGGGTGGACGCAGGCGGCGTCCTCAGGGATGCCTTCGCTTCTTTCGGGCAACTCGCCGTGGTGGCCTTTGCCATCATCGCCACCGCGCCGGCGTCGCTGGCCGGCTTGATTGTTCCGCAGAAATATCACGGCTCGTTGGAACTCCTGCCGTGGCTTGCCGCAGCCGGCCTGGGTTACGCGGTGTTGATGGGACTTTCCACAGTGCTATTGGCCATGCGGGCCTACCGTCGTTGCCAGGCTGGCCTCGTGTGCGCGTCATTGCTGGTTGTTGGCGGTCTCTGGGGCGGATGGCAGATGGGCGGCGTTTTCGGCTTGAGCATCGGTTGTGCCGTCGGGTCTGTAGCGGCCGCCGTCGTCATGGTGGTGTTGGCGCGGCCCATCCTGATGACTGCCGGGCCGGGCACTGGAGTCGGCCGGTCTGCGCTCCTTGCCCTGGCGTTGCTGGTAGTCCTCGCTGTGGCCGGGCATCTGGAGCCGATGGTATGGCTCCTGGTGTCGGGTGTCAGCGGGGTGGCAGTCCTCGCACACCAGCGCGGCATGCTGCCGTACTGGAACGACCTCAGAATTCGACGGCGACGCCGGGCCCGGCGCCGCCGTATGTCCAAGCATGTTGAGCGGCGAACAGTTCGAGTGGCGTTCTTGGGCAGTTGGGTGTTTTCCAACGCAGCGGTTGCCTTCATTGCCGTGGTTGCCGGGGCGTTCGGTGTCCGGGCCTTGGGCCTTCAGCAGGGTTTTGAACTGTGGGTGGATGAGCTGTTGTACGTCCAACTCGGTGAATCCGTCAGCACCGGGCACTTCCCCACGCTGCCGGATGGACCATTTTTCCTTCACCCACCGGGCTACTTCCTGCTCGAAGCAGCAGCCATCAAACTGTTCAACATTTCCGGACCCATCATCGACGTCACTTTGCACCTGCGCTGGCTCAACGCCGCGCTGGGTGCCGTGACCGTGGGTCTGGGTTTCCTTCTGGTGCGGAAGCTGGCCAGTACGACGGCGGCATGGCTCACAGCTGCGCTTCTCGCGTTCGAGCCGTTCGTCCTCAGGAACAACAGCCATGCGTTCTTGGAAACTTCGGCGATGCTACCGGCCCTGATCGGACTGCTCCTACTCGTGGATAGAGGCGCGCAAAAGAGCAGGCGATCTTTCCTGAGGATTGCTGCCGCCGGTCTGCTGCTGGGGATTTCCGTGCTGTGTAAAGACTTCTTCTTTATTTGCAGCGTTGCCCCCGTCCTCGTTGCCACTGTGTGGAAGAAGACGATCCCGTGGCGTCAAGGGCTGGCTGTGGCCGGCTTCGGGTTGGTCCCCTATGCGGTGTACCTGCTGGTTGTGACTGCCAATGGATATTTCCCCAGTTGGGTGTGGGCCAAGAGCAACGGCGTATTGCGCATGTCCGGGGCGGTGAAGACCTCGGGATTTACGTCGGAGGGGTCCCCGAGCCTGGTCTCGCGGCTCATTGAGCAAGGCGGCAGCTTCGGTACAAGTTATGCGCTGTTGGGCTTGTGCCCGTTGGTGGGGCTCCTCCTGTGCTTCAGCCACTACGCCGGTCGGCGTCTGATCGGGTTGGCCGGCTTGGGCCTTGGCGCGGCGGGCGCCTACAGTGCAGTGTTCGGCACGTTCGAGGAACAATACGGGTACGGCGTCATGGTGGCCGGGGCTATCTGTTCGGTCCTGGTTGTTGTGGAGCTGCGGGAAAGACGGCCCAAAGCACGCCGACCGCTGGCAGTCCTCAGCGTTTGCTACGTGCTTGTCACCGTGGTGTTGGGGCTCCGCACCGAACTGGCCGTGGATGACGGATTCGTCAGGGCCAACGGCTGGATACAAGCCGAGCTTCCACCCGACGCTCGAATCAGCGTCACCAACAGCACAGCGCAGTTCGCCTACAGGGCGGATCCGCGGTTCGGGATTTGGCCTTCCGCGCCCCTGATGAAACAAAACGGCGTCAGCTACATCCTCACCCAGTCCAAGCCCACCAGCCAGGGCTACGGATATGCCAACCCCACCATGCTCGTTTGGTTGAAAACCCATGGCACCCCGATGATCACCACCCCCGGCCCTACTAACGGTGAAACCACTGTTTGGTACGTGGATCCTGCCGATCTTGAATCCGCGGCAGCGGCCAACGTCGGGGTGCCCTCCAAGGACTACGGGACGGAAAAATGACGATGCGGGTTTTGCACTTGGGATTTGAGGATCCCCGGATGCCCGGAGCGGGCGGCGGGTCAGTCAGGACCCACGAAATCAACAGCCGCCTCGCAGCGAAGGGGTTTGACGTCACGGTACTGACCACCCGTTATCCCGGTTGGGAGGCGCGCGTCCAAGACAGGGTGCGCTATATCCCCATCGGCATCGGCACCGGAAAAAACAGGTTGACCAGGTTGCTCGGATACGTAGTGCGCCTCCCTTGGGAAGTGCGCAAACGCCGTTCGGCGGCAGACCTTGTTGTGGAGGACTTCTTCGCGCCCTTTGCCACCATGGCCGCACCGCTCTGGACCCGGCGCCCTACCATCGGAATCGTTCAATGGCTCCACGCCCGTGACAAAGCACGGCAATACAAGTTGCCCCTGCACTGGGTTGAACGGTGGGGCGTTCGCAAACATCGCCGGCTCATCTCCGTTTCGCAGGGAATTGCTGACAACTTGCGGGCCTATAACCCGAACGTCCACGTGGATGTCATCGGAAACGGAGTCGATCCCGCTGCGTGGAAACCGGAACCCAAGCTCGGGCGTGACATCCTCTTCCTCGGCCGTCTTGAGTTCGGCCACAAAGGGCTGGATCTGCTCTTGGAAGCGTGGGCGCAGTGCAGCGAGCGCATAGACGCCAACCTGCTAATCGCGGGGACCGGGCATGACGAAGCCAAGCTGCGCGAAGCCATCCGCAAGTCCGGTCTTGAGGGCCGGATCAGAATGCTTGGCTGGCTGTCGGGGGACAGGAAGTTTCAAGCGCTCAGCGATGCGCGGCTGGTGGTAGTGCCTTCAAGGCATGAAACCTTTGGGTTGGTGGCCATCGACGCCCTGGCCACGGGGACCCCGGTGATCGCGTTCGACATCCCCTGCCTCAGGGATGTGGTTCCACGGGGTGCGGGTTGGCTGGTGGATGCCTTTGACATCAACGCCTTCGCAGACGAGATGGCGTTGCGTTATGTGGACCCTGGGCTGCGGACCGCGGCGTTGACCGGACGGGAATTCGCCGCCGGGTACAACTGGGACGCGCTCGCCGACTTGCAGGCTAAGTCATACCGGGACTCGCTGATGGCTTTGGGGCCAGCCGGGTCAGAAGCAATGCACTCAGGCGGTCGGGAAGGGGCATAAGTGCCGCATCAAACAACAATCGAACACTCGCTGGCGGGCGACGCTCCGTGGTTGTTCCTCTCGCCCCACCTCGACGACGCCGTATTGTCCTGCGGCGCGCTGATGGACGCACAAGCCCGGGGACGCGGGATCATGGTGGCCACGGTGTTCAGCGAAGCAACGCCTGCACCACACACTCGCGCTGCGCGGTCCTTTTTGCGGCAATGCACCATGTCAGACGCCGGAGAGCTATTCGAGGCCCGGAAGGCGGAGGACCGGGCAGTCCTGGCGGACATGGGCATCCAATCCATCCATCTCGGCGAGGTGGATGCGCTGTTCCGACGCCGGCGCAAGCCACCCCTGCTGGGGAGCAGCGCCTGGGACAGGCTCCTCCCGGAGTTCACCCACCGCTACCCCAGCTATCGGTTTGATATCGCCCTGGGTCGGATTGCCAGAGGCGACATGGCACTGATCCGCGAGCTAAGGAACGTTGTGTCTGCGCTCATGAGCCAAACGCAGGCTGAGCTGCTGTTTTGTCCGGCCGGGGTGGGTAACCACGTGGACCACCTCATCACCCGCGGTCTGGGCGCGGATCACCGGGATCGCTTGGTGATGTACTCGGATTTCCCGTACGACATGGTGGCGGGACCGGACCAAACGCACATCGACCGCATGGGACTTGTGCCGTGGACCTGGGCCGAGGGCCTCCACGCCAAACCTGGCCGGATCCGGCAATACGCTACCCAGGCCGACGCGTTGTTCCCCGACGGCAAGATTCCCTTGCACCCCGAAACCTATTACGTGCCGTCCGTGTAGACGCTCCTAAAAGCTTGACTGAAATCGTCCGCTCCGCATATTCTGAACGAACGGTCGGTAATTTATTAGGAGCAACCATGGCATCGCAGAATCTGCAGTCAGTGCCCGCTGAGCTGTCCCCGGAGGAGCAGGAGCGGGAGGAAGCGGGTAAGGCGTACTTTGATCGCATCATCTCGGAGGACTCGCGCATCGAACCGCGTGACTGGATGCCGGCGGCATACCGCAAGACCCTGCTACGGCAGATCTCCCAGCATGCCCACTCGGAAATCATCGGGATGCAGCCGGAAGCCAACTGGATTACCAGGGCACCGAGCCTGAAGCGGAAGTCCATCTTGATGGCCAAAGTCCAGGACGAGGCTGGTCACGGCTTGTACCTGTACTCCGCAGCAGAAACGCTGGGCCAGAGCAGGGACCAGATGATGGAAGATTTGATCGCCGGCAAGGCCCGGTACTCGTCCATCTTTAACTACCCCACGATTTCCTGGGCGGACATGGGAGCCATCGGTTGGCTTGTGGATGGTGCCGCCATCTGCAACCAAGTGCCCCTGTGCCGCGCCTCCTACGGTCCTTACGGCCGCGCAATGGTGCGCATCTGCAAGGAAGAGTCCTTCCACCAGCGCCAGGGTTTCGAGATCCTGCTCGAGCTCTCCAACGGCACGCCTGCACAGAAGCAGATGGCCCAAGACGCAGTGAACCGCTGGTACGCGCCGTCGTTGATGATGTTTGGTCCGCCGGATGACGATTCGCCCAACTCCAAGCAGTCCATGGCATGGAACATCAAGCGTTTCAGCAACGACGAACTCCGCAGCCGGTTCGTCGGGATGATGGTGGAGCAGGTCCGCGTCCTTGGCTTGACCCTCCCGGACAAGGACATCCGCTTCAACGAAGAGACCAAGAAGTGGGAGCACGGGCCCCTGGACTGGAACGAGTTCAAGGAAGTCCTGGCGGGCCGCGGCCCCTGCAACTCGCAGCGCATCGAGCGCCGCCGTGAGGCACACGAAAACGGTGCTTGGGTTCGCGAAGCCGCAGTGGCTTACGCCCGCAAGCAAGCAGAGAAAGTGAACGTAGCATAATGGCTCCCCACGGCAACCCCGAAGCACCGGCCAGCGCCGCCAGTGAGATTAACCGCGAAGCACCTAAGGTCGCTACTACTGCGGACCAGCATCGTGAAGCGCCATGGTCCCTCTGGGAAGTCTTCGTGCGCTCCAGCCGGGGTCTCTCGCATGTGCACGCTGGTTCCTTGCACGCTCCGGATGCAGCTATGGCCTTGCGAAATGCCCGGGATCTGTACACACGGCGCAATGAGGGCGTCTCCATCTGGGTGGTTCCGGCAGAGGCCATCTCCTCCAGCGACCCGGATTCCAAGGGAGCATTTTTCGAGTCCCCTCAGGGCAAGGATTACCGCCACGCCACCTACTACACCAAGAGCGAAGGCGTGAAGCACCTGTGAGCAACAAAGAAACCGACTTCGCTATCGAGGGCCACGGCGACATTTCCGTAGGAGTCCACGGCGCTGGTGCGTCCGGAGATGGTTCTGCAAGCGCCACCCGCATCACGCCAGGTAATGCACTGCGTCCGGAAGACATTGCCCTTGAGATCACCAGGGGAGAGATCAAGCCCAGCGAGGACGTCGCCGAGTTCGCCCTGCGCGTGGGCGACGACGGCCTGATCCTCGCCCAGCGCTTGGGCCACTGGATTTCCCGTGCTCCTGAGCTCGAGGAAGACATCGCGCTCGGCAACATCGCCTTGGATCAGCTGGGCCACGCCCGTTCGTTCCTGACCTATGCCGGTGCTGCTTGGGGCAAATCCGAGGATGATTTGGCGTACTTCCGCCGCGAACACGAGTTCCGTTCAGCGCACCTGTTTGAACAGCCCAACGGTGATTTCGCAGTGACCATCGCGCGCCAGTTCATTGTGAGTTTCTATCAGTACGAGCTCTACACCGCGTTGACCGCGTCCACGGATCCCACCATTGCCGCCATCTCCGCGAAGGCCGTGAAGGAAGTGGATTACCACCGCGATCACAGTGCCCAGTGGGTGCTGCGCCTAGCGGGCGGCACTGACGAATCCAGGAAGCGCATCATCCAGGGTTTCAAGCTCTTGTGGCCGTACGTGGACGAACTGTTCGAAGACGATGAGCTGACCACCCGCCTGGCCGAGGCCGGCGTCGTGGTTCAACCGTCGAGCCTCCGCCCGGCATTCGACCGGCTGACGGGCGAAATCATGGCCGAAGCCGAACTTGATATCCCCGCCGTTCCGCAGGCACCCGGTGGTGGCCGCCGCGGTATGCACTCCGAGCACCTTGGTTTTGTCCTCGCTGAGATGCAGGTCCTGGCGCGCGAGCACCCAGGCGCAAGCTGGTGACCAGCGTGGCAGCACAGGCTCTCAGCACGGTGGAGCAGCAGGCATGGGACATCGCGTCCACTGTCTGCGATCCGGAGATCCCGGTCCTGACCATCGAGGACTTGGGCATCCTGCGGGGCATCCGCGTCACGCCTGCGGTCGGGGAGACTGACTCGCACGACGGCGGCCCCGCAACTACCGCCGTCGAGGTCACCATCACGCCCACCTATTCCGGCTGTCCCGCGATGGACGCCATTGGTGACGATCTCCGGAAGGCCTTTGAGCAGCAGGGCTACGCAAGCGTGGATATCAACCTGGTGCTCGCGCCGGCGTGGACCACGGATTGGATGACCGAGTCCGGCAAGGCGAAGCTGCAGGAGTACGGGATCGCGCCGCCCTCGGGCCGGGCTGCCGCTGGCGGACATTCCGGTCCCGTCCGGCTGAGCCTCGCGGTCAAATGCCCGCAGTGCAACTCGCTGAACACCAAGGAACTCACCCGTTTTGGTTCCACCTCCTGCAAGGCGTTGTTTGTCTGCCAGGACTGCAAGGAACCGTTCGACTACTTCAAAGTCCTCTAAGGAAGCAGCCATGACCACCGAAACACAGACGGCCAGCCGCCGTCGTGCGTCTTTCCACAACCTGACCGTCACGGACGTCCGACGCCTCACGGACGATGCCATTGAGGTCACGTTCGGTGTTCCTGCCGAGTTGGCTGGCCAGTATGACTACCTTCCAGGCCAGTACGTAGCGTTGCGCACCACGTTGCCTGACGAGAGCGGCGAACTGCACGAGGTCCGCCGCAGCTACTCCATCTGCGCGGAGCCGCGCAGCTTTTCGGACGGCAGCAGCGAGATTCGTGTGGCCATCAAGAAGGACTTGGGCGGGCTGTTCTCTACCTGGGCGAACGCCGAGCTCAAGGCGGGGGACGTCCTGGACGTCATGAGCCCACAGGGTGCGTTCATCTCACGGCACGGTAAGGACGGTTCCGCCGTTCAGCACAACGTCATGAACTCCATGAACCACCCGGAGGAGTTGGCGGGGGAGCCCGGGAGCTTTGTGGCAATTGCTGCAGGGTCCGGCATCACTCCGGTGATCGCGATCGCGCGGACCCTCCTGGCGGCGAATCCCGAGACCACTTTTGACTTGGTGTACGCGAATAAAGCGGCCATGGACGTGATGTTCCTTGAGGAGCTCGCGGACTTGAAGGACAAGTACCCAACCCGTTTGGCGTTGCACCATGTGCTGTCCCGTGAACAACGCATCGCTCCCTTGATGACGGGGCGCATCGATTCGGAGAAGTTGCAGGCGCTGTTGAGCAGTGCCATCCACGCCGAGGACGTGGACGAATGGTTCCTGTGCGGGCCGTTCGAGTTGGTCCAGTTGTGCCGCGACACGCTCGCCGCACGTGGCGTGGAGCCGGAGCACATCCGCTTCGAACTGTTCACCACCGGCCGGCCGGACCGCCCCGAGGGCAACGCCGGCAGGCCCGTTCTTGCCGACGAGTCGCAGGATACGTACAAGATCACCTTCACCTTGGACGGCCTCACCGGTGACGTCGCCAGCCCAACCCATGCCCGCGAGTCCATCCTCAACGCTGCCCTGCGCGTTCGTCCGGACGTTCCGTTCGCCTGTGCCGGCGGCGTCTGCGGGACCTGCCGGGCCAAACTGGTCACCGGGACCGTGACCATGGATGAGAACTACGCCCTTGAACAGGACGAGCTGGATAAGGGTTACGTCCTGACCTGCCAGTCCCACCCCACCAGCGAAGAAGTGACCGTCAACTTCGACGTCTAAGGAGTCCCATGATCGAGCTCTCCATTGCCAGCGGCACTGCCGAGATAGTCCTTAACATCCCCGAAAAGCTGAACTCGCTGAACGAAGACGCGCTGAGGGAACTGGATAAAGCGTACGACGACGCCGCTGCCGCCGCTTCCCGCGGCGAGGTGCGGGCCCTGTTGCTCCGCGGGGAAGGCCGGGCTTTCTGCGCTGGCCGCGACATAGCTGCAGTCACTCCTGAAACCGATGATGCCCAGGCATACCTGGGCGGGCTCGTGGAGCCGTTGCTGAAAAAGATGGCTGCGTTCCCGGCGCCCACCTTCGCTGCCGCACATGGTGCGTGCCTCGGCGTTGGTCTTGGGCTGTTGCTGGCCACGGACGTTGTCTATGTGGCGGAAAATGCCAAGTTCGGCTCTCCCTTTGCCAAGCTGGGCGCCACCCTGGACTCCGGCGGGCATTGGTACTTCACGGAGCGGCTGGGCATGCACCGCACCCTGGACTTGATCTACACGGCCGATCTCATCTCGGGCACCGAAGCCGTGGCTCAGGGAATGTTCAGCCGCGCGATGCCGGCCGACGTGTTGCTCGATAAGACGTGGGCGATTGTTGCTCGCGTTGCTTCCGGCGCAACGGGTGCCTTTGTTGCGTCCAAGGAGCTGGTGGCCCACATCCGGGATCAGCGCCTTGGCCTGTGGGCTTCCATGGCCGAGGAAAACACGGAGCAGGCGCGTCTGTGCAAAACCGACGATTATGCCGAGGGTTTCCGGGCGTTCCAAGAGAAGCGCGCGCCGGTTTTCAAGGGGTAGTCGGGTCCGCACATCCTCCGGCCCACGCAACGCCGGGCCTTGCCGCAAGAGGCAGGGCCCGGCGTCGTACGTTCCGCTAGGGGTGACCCGGCAGCGTCTGGCAGGCGATTCCGTTCTTGTCCCGGTCAAGTCCGGCCACATCCCCGTACCAGGGGTAGTACTTGTTGAACCATGCCTGGGCTGCGGACCAACTGCTGAAGCTGGTGCAGTTCACACTGTCACCCGGGTTAGCCGGCGGCTGGGGCGTGGGTGGTGGCGGGGGAGTGACGGGCGGCTGCGGCGCCGGCGGCGGCGTGACCACCGGCGGGGGAGGCGGCGAGCAGTTGTTGCCCGTAATACCGCCGGTGCCCCCGTTCACGGACCGGTACATGAAGGCGGCCATGGCATCCCGGGCCACCGGCTGCAGCGGGTTGTAGGCCCGGCACCCGTAGCCAATGTCCCAGCCTGTGGAAATACCATGTGCTGCGAGCCAGGTGATTTGCTTGTAGAACTGGCTGCTGACCGGAACATCCTGGAACGGCGACGTCCCCGGGGCCGAGAACGTCGGATTTCCTCCGTATCGATAGAGGAAAGCGGCCATCGCATCACGATTCACCGGCGTGAGCGGGCGGAACGTCGTCGTGCCGTTCGATTCTGCCCAACCGGTTGAGATCCCCCTTGCGGCAAGCCAGGTGATTTCCTTATAGAACTGGCTCGACGGCGTGACGTCAGCAAAGGGCGATGTGGCCGGGGGCGTGAACACGGGATTGCCCGCCAAGCGGTACAAGAACGCTGCCATGGCATCGCGGTTGACGGCACTGAGCGGACGATAAGTTCGGGTCCCGTTTGACTCCAACCATCCGGTGGAGATTCCTTGCGATGCGAGCCAGGAAATCTCCGCATTGAATTGCGTGGATCCGTTCACGTCAGTGAAGGAAATAGGTTGCGCCACAGGCGCATCGATGGCGACCGTCGGGACCGCCACCATAGTGTTCCCGCAACTGCCTTGCAGGGCTGAGGAAAGCGCCGCGGATTCCGCGGAATCCACGGTGAGATGCCACCGGTACTTCACGAGTACCCAGTCCGTCACGTACCGGCAGGATGTGCCCGCCAGCGGGGGCATCCACTCCGCTGGGTCGCGGTCGCCTTTTGCCTGGTTGACATTGTCCGTGACGGCTTCCAATGCCACGTCCAGGCCTAGGTCGTTGGCATAGTCCCGGCGCTGGTCCGAGGTCCAGGCGCTCGCGCCGGAACCCCATGCTTCGGCAAGTGGCACCAGGTGGTCGATGTCGACGTCGGACGCGTTTGTCCACGTTGCTCCGTCATACCAAGAGTTCCACTGACCGGTTGCCACGGTGCAGCCGGAGCCGAAGGTGACCGGGGTCAGCGACTCCCGCTGGAGCACCTCTGATCGGGTGTCGCAGCCGTTATGGTCCGCATCGATCCATAACTGGAACTGGTCCCGGGTGTAACCGGCATTTGATTCAGGTGCGATGGTGAGTGTTGAAAAAAGTGTTGAAACGCTGGCCTCATTCGAGGCGCTCGCGGATTGCGGCAAAAAGACAGCCGCCGATGCGGTCAGCGATAAAATCGCCAACCACGAAAGAGCCTTCGGCATCTGGGTCCCCATATTCGATTAGTGCGCTCTGAGCAGCGCATATCATGGGATCGTACAGCCCCGCGAGGGTTTTAGAAGGAACCTTTCATTCTGGTGACGCGGGCGTAATGGTCATGACGGGGGAACGGATGTCCCGAGGTCCGGATCGGAACACGTCAGATCATATAGCTCTGTGCTGAGCGGCAGAATGTCGCTGACCTTTGGCCAACCTGGCGAAATTATTGCCGCTTCACCGGCCAATGAAGTTTTCAGTTGCTGAGTGGTCTGCAGGGCGCTCAAATCAGGGTCCCGCATAAGTTGAATGGCCGCCAGCAGCGCTTTTTCCGGGAGCGGCGCGTGCCCAACCCCATAGCTGGCAATCCAGACGACGTGATTTTCGTCGGTGTTGTAGAGACCCTTGCCACGGTGCTGGAAATCGCCGTGCTGGAGGAAAGGCACGGCATGCACTGGCGTGTGCCAGTCAGTGCCGTTCTGCATATAAAGCAGGCGCCGAGGTTTGCAGTCGAGGGCGTCCAGTCCGACGCCGAAGCGCCGGGCCTCATGTTCCGCAACCCGCTTCCAATCGCTATCTTCAAGGTCAGCATCGGCCGCAAGGGCTTTCGTTATGTAGTTCTTGACGAATATCGGGTTGTATTCAATGATTCTGGTCTGTGGATTCCAGACGAGAACGGATGCTGCTTCCCCTAATTCATGGCCGAAGTATAGCGACGCGAACCCTCCACCCGATCCTCCGATGAGCAGGAGTTCGCGCCCGCTTCGTGCGGAGATCTCTCGCAATAAGGACGTTAAGCTGTCTTGGAGGCTTTGGTGGGCATTGCCCGCATACCAAGCCAAGCCCAGAGTAGGGTCCAGATTTACAGATGGGTCGGACACTGCGATGAAGCCGAAGCCACCCATGGCACTGATCTTTCGACCCGAAAAGAACGGGCCGGATTTATCTTCTCGCCCAGTGATTGCGCCGTTAAAGAAAACGGGAATTACCGCATTTGACTCTTCCAAGGGATTGCCACTGACGAAAATATCCAGGTCTGGACCAGATCCGAGCCCAATCGTGTGAACTCCATCGCGCCACTGAGGGCCCTCAAGGAAATGTGCCACCGTATCCCACTCGAAGTGACTGCCAGGCCAAACGTCATAATTACTGGCAGGGACCGTCACCGGACGTAGTGATTCAGAAGGGAAGTTCATTGAATCAGTTCCCCTTTTGCAGCGCATGTGCCGCGACGTACGTCCCCAATTGATCCTTCGAAAGTGCAGAGCTGATGTCGGAGATGGCCGTTGTGTCTGCGACAACAATCGACTGCCCGTCCTGGGAGGTGCCGGTACCAAGGGTCGGCAGTGTGAACATGACCGTGTCGCTGGCTTTTAGGTCCTTCAGGCCCAGCGCCAGGCCGGCCAGCGCAGCAGCGTCAAAGCCTTTGTCCACGGTGATGAATGGTGAGACAGCGCTGACCATGCTGCTGACGGTTACGGGGTTGGTCAGGGTATTGCGGGCAATTGTTTTGCTGATGATGGCCTTCATGAAGGCCTGCTGATTGCGGACGCGTTGGTAGTCCCCGTCGCTGAACGACTTGCGTTCACGAACGAAAGCTAAGGCTTCGTCGCCGTTCAGCGTCTGCTTGCCTGCTGCGTAGTAGTGACCCTTCATTGGGCCCGACGCCGGAGCGAACGGAATCTTCACGTCTACTTCGACGCCGCCAAGCGCATCTGTGAGGCCCTTGAAACCCTCAAAGTCCATCATGGCTACATGGTCGATGCGCTGCTGGAGCAGGGATTCCACGGTTTGAACCATGAGGGGAACTCCGCCCAAGGCTAGCGCTGCGTTGATTTTTGCTTGGCCATGGCCGGGAATGTCGATCCAGAGGTCCCGCATGAGGGAAACGGCGTAGACGTTCTTACGGTCTGCCGGAATGTGTACCAGCATCAGGGTGTCCGCCCGCTGGTCCGTTGGTGCTTGGGTGGATACATCAAGCCCGCTCGAGCCACGGGTGTCACTGCCCATGACCAGAATGTTTACGGCTGCAGTGCCATTGACCGGCTCAGCTTTCTGGGGCCGGGTTGACTCGTCCGGAAAAGCTGCCTCGATTTTGGTGGTGCCGGAGTTAAAGGTCTGAGCCAGATTGAAGAGGTATCCGCCCCCGATCAAAGCTGCGACGAGAACAGCGGCCGCGAAGCCCAAGAGAACGTTTCGGGTGGTCTTGCTGGCCTTCTTTTCACGCCGGGGACGGGGTCCTACGGGCGCGTTTTCGGTATCGGTCGGGAGCGTCATGAGTTCCTTGGTGTAGGCAGCAATGACGATTCTAACAAGGGGTACCGATCAAGATCACGAATGTGGGCGTCCCGCGAGAGTCCTTCGGGCTCAGGAAATGCCGGCGTACGGAATTTCCTGGGCCGCACCCCAGCGATTGGTCAGGCTTATTGAATACCGGTTTCCGCTGGGTATAGCTGCCGCGCCAACTCTAAGCGTCAACGCTTCCAGCTTCGGATTCAAGCCTTGCTGTTGGCCGTATGCCGTATCGGCATCGGTCAATTCGAAAACTTTCGTGTGGGTGCTCCCGTTCACGTCGGCCCATGTCACCTGGGCCGAGCCTCCTTCGAGGTTGAAACCTGTCACATGGATTTCTCCGGTGGCCGCAGAAAAGGTGCTTTCCGTAATCACAGGTTTGGCGTACCCGGAGATGAGCTGATTTTTCAACGGGGTGCCGGTCCCCTTGCACGTGAAATAGGGGTCCCACATGAAAGATATAACCTTCTTTGCCGCGCCCATCTGCTGGAGTTGCCTGTCCATACGTGGCAGGGAGGTCTGCCCACGGGGTCCTGCGCCGCATGTGTTCCCCGTTGCCGTGGGCGTCATGCCTTCAAGATTGGCCCAGAGGACCGCGCCAGTACCTTCAATACCTGATGCAGCAGCCCTGAAGTAGTCCCCGGTCGGGGCCACGTACTTGCTTTTCCATGAACCATCTCCAACCACGGCTGCTGCGTACGAGTCCACCGGGGCGCTGGCTTCACTGGGCAGATAAGCTCCGCCTTTACCTGTGCCCATCCCATCTTGAATCGCTATGTTCACAACAAGCCCACTGGATGTCCCGGCTATTTTTTCGATACCCCTCCGGACCGTGTCAGGACTGATATTAGCGGCGTCAACCCTCGTGTCCAGGTAAGGACTGATGATGGCGGACCGCGTAGGTAGGTATTTGTGAACCAACTGGTTTTGGCTTTTGTAGAGTTCCAAGATGGGATCGAACACCGCACTATCGCTCAACGGCATTTCAATGTGGTGGTAGAAACCTGCGAGCCCGTCAACGTTATTGACGGCGGCTTGATACTGGAGGAACCGTTCAGTGAACAGGGACAGCGTTCCTATGTAGCTAAGGTCAGGGAGATAGTCGACGTCCGTCCGCTTTACTGGAGCAGGGAGGCCGGCGTAGTAGTGCATTCCTGACTTCGTTGCTGCAGCGGCCAACCCACCGGTGGTATCCGTGCCCGGAGCCTGGCCGCCGCCCGCTACCACAACGTCGTACCTGCCGTCCGGGGAGTCGCAGCCGTCGCCCGTCGTGGGCAAGACAAAAACCGCGAAGGACCTGCCGTTGTTGGAAATAATCTGGTCCCTGGGGCACTTGAGGGCTGACCGGCCCCAGCTGTCGCCGTCCAGATAAGTGAAATACCGATTGACGACAATGCCTTTGGTAGCCGGGGCTGAGCAATTCTCGCCGCTGACACTACAGTCGGCCGGCAGTGAGTTTGCGGAAGCCGGGGTTAGTAGAGTTCCAAACGTAATCACGGTGTCACCGCCCGCTGCTTTGATGTCTGCCAACTTAGTTCTGCTATCTGAGCTATCAACAGGTGGAGAAATAAAATATCCGCTGATCGGATAGCGCGGCAGGTCCTGGGCTTTGGCTGCGCCTGTGAGCGTCTTCGTCACCGGCCCTGGACCGATCCCCACTGCTGCCGCGACCATGAGCGCCGCAAAAAGGGTTATCAACCATCGCTTGTTTCGGGAGCCGTCACCCAGACGGGTCCCGACTTGCCCGAAAAACTTGGGGGGCGTCATTTATTCCTTGATGTCGGGGGCAGCAGAGTTGACTCTAGTCCATACGATAAACTAACCCGGGTTGCCCTCTGCGGATGGACGTCCCGAGGCCTCCTGTTCAAGGAGCGCCGCTGGATCCGGATGTGGGGGAATCACGGATGTACTACGGGGGAATAAATTGATGAGAACCGCGATCACACGCGCTGGGTCGGTAGGTGCTGTCCTACTGCTGTCCCTCCTAGGTTTCTCTGGCGTTCAACCCGCTCTGGCAACAGACACAAACCCGCCTACCACGTCCGAGCAGCCTGGCGAAAGTGCGTCGCCTGATCCGGGGACAATCGACCCACTACCTATCGACCCGCTCCCTGTGCAGCCCGTACCCTCCGAAACTCCTGTCGTTGCTCCCACCGAACCCGCCCCGGTTCCTGTTGACCCGGCCCCCACACCTGTACCTGTTCCCGATCCCGTTCAACCTCCGGTTACAGTTCCGAGCCCGGAACCGGCCGCGCCCGGCCAGGACTCGCCGGCCCCCGTTGGTCCCTCAGTACCTTCCGCGCTTCCGACGATTCAGGACGTTGTCCCCACTCAAGACGACAGCTCTGCGTATGTGGAACCTGCTCAACCTGGTGGGGAAGATTCGACCACACCATCAGCCGAGCCCACTCCAACACCCACACCGCAGGCTTCCAAGACGGCCGAGCCTCCAGTGGCGAGCGCGACGATTACCGGTCCGCTAAAGGCTGCTTTGGCTCCTGTAGCAGAGAATAGTCCCTTGGTGCAGATCATTACCGTCTTGGTGTTGATTCTGTTAGGCGTCGCGTACTTCCGAGCCCTGCGCACCAAGGGTGTCCGCGGCCCCCGCCTTAACGGCAAGTAAACGCATGGGCAATTCGCTCGCCACGGACAACTCCGCCACAAATCCTGCATCACCCATGCGCGTCATGCTTCTCACGCATTCTTACTGGCCTGAGTACAGTCCACCCCAACGGAGGTGGATGACGCTCACAAGGGAGTTCCGCCGCGCAGGCTGTGAAGTCGATGTTGTGGCGCCCGTAGCGCACTATCCGAACGGGCGAAGAAACCTCCCCCGTAAAGAGGCAGGTGTGGCTTTTTCGAGCCAGCGCGGCCCGTATGGAGAAACCATTCGCCGCGTGCCGTACATGCGACACCTGGGTACGTCCTCTTTGGCGCGTTTCGTTGATCAGTTCTTTTCGGCTGTCATGTCTGTCCCGGTTGGCCTCCGGGGACGGAGACCGGACGCAATACTGGCAACAGCCCCAAGCCTTCCTACCCTCGCCACAGGCTTTGCCCTGTCGAGGATCCGCAGAGTGCCCTTAATTGTTGAAATGAGGGACGCTTGGCCCGACCTGGCGCGGGACGCCCGGATAGTGCAGGGCAGCGTTAAAAGCGTTGTGGAACGAGTTGTTGAATTCGTGCAACGCCGTGCCGACCTTGTCGTCACCGTTACTGAGGGCTTCGCAACGACTTTGCGGGAACGCGGCGTCAAAAACGTCGTGACCATCAGCAACGGCCTTGATCTGAAGTCGATTCCATTCTTGCCACCCCCGCCGCTACACAGGGAGGTTTTCCATGCGTTGTATCTGGGAAACCACGGCAAGAGCCAGCGCCTGGATGTGTTAATCCGCGCTAGCGCCCTGCTGGGCGACGGCTTCCATCTCACGCTGGTAGGCCAAGGGTCAAGCCGCCCCCAGTTGGTCAAACTCGCTCGGGAACTCAACGCACCGGTGACCTTCCTTCCCCCTCTGCAAGGTCCTGCGGTCATCGAGAAATACCGGGAGGCGGACACCTGCATAGTTTCTCTGCGCGACGATTGGAAGTCGTTCGAAACGACTGTCCCGTCCAAAACATACGAGGTCCTCGCTATCGGCCGGCATGTCACAGCAATCGTCAAGGGTGAGGCCCAACGCATCATCCTAGATGCCGGTGGGGGAGATGTGGTGGCTGCGAACCCTGAAGCCGTCGCGCATTTGTGGCGGGAGTTGGCCGCAAACCGGTCCCGATTGGCCGCGAGCACCAGTGGAAGAGAATGGGTACGGGAGAACGCTGACTATCCCAACTTGGCAGTCCGCTACATGGAGGCGATCTCGGTGTTGATCCACCGGGATGCGCTGGCCCCAGAAGGTCGTGTCTCGTGATTCAGCTCGTTAAAAATGTGCGTTTGGCTGCGGAGACTGTCTCTGAGCACCTGACCGAGTCTCCGTTCATGCTTGTGCTCCTCCTATTGCGCAAAATGCCATCGCGCATCGTGCGTCCGATTGCTGGATTCATTTCTGGGTTGCGGCCCACGAGCGGCCACCCGGTTTTCCTCTTGGCCGCCCACTCAGCGGGTGACCAGAAAGGCCTTATTCGACGCTTCGAGAGGTCCTTTGAAAACAAAATCAAGGGTGAGCGGGCGCGGAACGGCGCCGAAGTAGCTATTGCTGCAGGCCTGCCGGAATGGGCGGATACTTTCCTGGAGCTGGCTGCAAACTCAAACGTTGCACGGCATGCCTCCACTACTGCGAGGCGCCAGTGGTACGCGGGCGAGATGAGCCGCGCCGTCGCTGTTCTCGACGGCGGCTCCGGCAGTGCAGCCAAACTGCACAACAGGCTCCACGCTGAGTTGCTCGTATTCCAGGGCTGGCGTCCGTCGCTGCCGCATGTGGAAATGATCCCTGAGCCTCAGCGGGTACTGCATTTACTTACAAACTCCGTCCCGCATACGGCGAGCGGTTACGCCCGGCGAGCCCATTCCATTCTCACTGCCCAGCGAGAGGGAGGATGGGAACCTTTGGCCGTGACCAGGCTCGGGTATCCGGTCCAAGTAGGGGCCTTGGATGCCAAAAAGCAGGACACCGTAGACGGAGTCCGCTACATGCGTATCCTTCCCTCTCGGATGGCGCGGACCATGGACGGTCGATTGCAGCAGCAAGCGCGCGAACTTCTCGAGATTGCCAGTGATTTCAGGCCGGCAGTGCTTCACACGACGACACACTTTGTGAATGGTTTGGTCGCCCGGGAGGTAGCCGAAGCCCTCAACATTCCTTGGGTTTATGAAGTCAGGGGCCAACTTGCTGACACATGGGCATCCACCCGCGGTGAGACCGCACGCACCAGCGAACGTTACAAGCTCTTCATGGATTGTGAAGGCGATGTCATGCGCTCAGCTGATCTGGTGGTGACGCTCGGGGAAGCCATGAAAAGGAACATCGCGGCCATGGGCGTTCCCGAGGACAAGATCCTAATCAGCCCGAATGCCGTCGGAGGGGCGTACTTGGAAGAGCCAATGGAGTCCCGGCAGGCCCGGCTCCTTCTTGGGCTGGATCCAGATGGACTATACATAGGCACGGTCAGTAGCCTCGTGGGATACGAAGGACTTGACGATCTTGTCACGGCCTTTGGTTACTTGGCGCCACGCCTGCCGGGGTTGAAGCTTGTTGTCGTGGGAGACGGCATTGCCGCACCGATGCTGCACGGCCAAGTCCAGAGGTTGGGACTCGCGGATCGAACTGTCTTTTCGGGCCGCGTTCCACCGGAAAAGGCTCGGCTATACCACGCGTCGCTGGACGTTTTTGTAGTCCCGCGGAAGGATATGGCAGTCACGAGGGCCGTCACGCCACTCAAACCGGTGGAGGCTTTGGCGTCGCGACGGCCGGTTGTGGTGAGCGATTTAGCGGCCCTGCGTGAGATAGTTATCGACGGCGTGAACGGCAGGGTAAGTAAGCCCGAGGCCCCGGAACAGTTGGCTGAGGTGTTGATGGAATTGCTCGAAGATGAGAGCGCGCGCCGCCGACTCGGATCCGCCGGCAGGGAGATGGTTTTGGCCGAGAGGACGTGGCCGGCGAATGCCGCTGTCCTGGGCCGGGCTTATGAGAATTTGGGGTCCAAATACATGAGAAGGATCAGTTGATGTCCGCCAAAAAGGCTTTTTTGCCCGAACCGGCGGTCGTTCAGCCGTTGGCTGTAGATATGCGCCGTTTGACTCGAGTCGGGGCACGGCCGCGGTTTCTGGATTATTTGGTGCAGCTATGGGACTTCCGGGAATTCATTGCCTACGATGCTAGGGCAAGAGTTCAGAGCGGCACGCGAAGGGATCGCCTCGGAAGTGCCTGGCTTCTGCTTAATCCTGTTTTCAATGGACTCACATATTATGTAATATTCGGGCTGCTGCTGCAGACCAGCGGCGGCATTGAGAATTACGTAGGCTATCTAGTGATAGGCATCTTTGTCTTCCAGGGAAGTGCTGGTGCTATTACCAGCGGTGCTCGGTCAATCCATAACAACAAGGCAGTAATTCAAGCATTCAATTTTCCGCGAGCGACCCTCCCGATTGGCATGAATCTTCGGGAAATGATGTCTAATGTTCCTCTCATAATTGCAATGCTCTTAATTATAACTCTGATACCGCCGGTCGAAAAGATCACCTGGCTTTGGTTTCTAATTATCCCAGCGCTGCTGTTGCAATCAATCTTCAACCTCGGTGTTGGCTTTGTCTTAGCGCGCGTGATATCCAAGGTTCATGATGTTACCCACCTACTGCCATTTGTTATGCGCGCCTGGATGTATGGTTCCGCTATTTTTTACTCTTACGAGCGCTTTATCAAGCATCCGGATATATTAGCCGTGATGAAGATGAATCCGCTTTTTAATGTCATCGATATTATTCGTAACTGCGTTCTTTATGCGCAAGCACCCACATGGCAGTCGTGGGCCACCTTGGCAGTCTGGGCGCTGGGTGCGCTTATTGTCGGAATAGTCTTCTTCTGGCAAGGGGAGGAATCATATGGTCGGGGCTGAACAGACCTTGGAAGTCGAGGGTCACCCATGCGTAGTGGTCGACCGTGCTGCCATGCAGTACAGAGTGGTGACTAGTGACTCAGCGGCCGTGGCGTTGGAACGCAAGGGCACGAGCTTCGCGAGACGACTAGGACGTCGACGCAACACTGTGACGGTAAGAGCGCTCCATGAGCTCTCCCTCGTTGTTGAGCGGGGTGAATCATTGGGGATCATTGGCCGGAACGGATCGGGCAAAAGCACCCTAATGAGACTTATTAGTGGGCAGGAAAGACCCACAACAGGGGCCGTCTTCGCGTCAAGCACGCCTATCATGCTGGGGGTCAACGCAGCGCTTATGCCCGACCTGTCCGGTCACCAAAACGTGGTCTTGGGTTGCTTGGCAATGGGCATGAGCTGGGAGCAAGTCAACGCTAAGTTTTCGAGCATCGTGGAACTTTGTGGTCTAGAGGATTCAATCTATCTCCCCATGAAATCCTATTCCTCAGGTATGGCTTCGCGGCTACGCTTTGCCATTGCTGCGAGTATCGACCCCGAGATACTTCTCGTGGACGAAGCCCTGAATACGGGAGATGCACAATTCGGTGACCGCAGCATGAAACGAATGGACCAGTTGCGGGAGCAAGCAGGCTGCGTTTTTCTGGTAAGCCACTCCCTGGATACCGTCATCAAAATGTGCAGTCGCGTCATATGGTTGGACAAAGGGCATCTCATCATGGACGGTGATCCTACCGAAACTGTGCAGACGTACCGCGATTTCACCGGCCATTTGGCTAAGGGGAACAACATATCCGCGGTTCGAATCCGCGATGAGGCACGCGCTTCCTTGCAAATGACTGAAGTGCTGACAAGAGGCAAGTCTCGTAGGAGCCGACCATGATCCTTTCCGTGAAAAACGTACGTACGGCAGCGTGGCACTTTCGAGCCGGTGGGTTTTCCCAAGTCCAAACTTGGTATTCGCGTCAGCGTGCACTCGCGACTAGAAATAGGTCCAGCAACAGCGTGGAGGCCCGTCCGCAGGCCCAGAAGCCCGCCAGTGAGAAGAAGCAGTTATCTTTTGCTGCGTACAACTATCCGTCGGTCCCCCCGCGTAGAAGTGATCTGACGGTGGGTGTTGTTCTCGACGATTTCTCCGCCAAAGCCTATGCATTTGAATGGAATCTCGTCTTCCTCAAAAAGGACAGATGGCTCCGACAGCTGCAAGATCAGAATGTTGATTTCCTATTCATCGAGTCTGCTTGGAACGGTAACGAGGGTTCTTGGCGGTACCAGCTCACGGGCACAAGCGGCCCCAAGCCGGAGTTCCTCGCCTTGATGCGCTGGTGCCGGGAGAACGGGATCCCGACGGTTTTTTGGAACAAGGAAGATCCGCCGCACTTTGAGGACTTCTTGGCGGCGGCGAAGGAATTCGATGTTGTGTTCACGTCGGATGAGAACAAGCTGCAGGATTATCGTCAGGCACTTGGACACGACAGGGTGGACGTTCTCCCTTTCGCGGCTCAACCAGCTATTCACAATCCGATCCGCCCTAAGAGTGGCCGGCATGCGCGTGATGTCGCTTTTGCGGGGATGTACTTCGCCCACAAGTACCCTGAGCGCAGGGAGCAACTGCGGATCCTCCTGGACGGGGCCATCGCTGGCTCGGATAAAGTCAAGCACGGGCTTGAGATATTTTCGCGACAGTTGGGCGGGGATCCCGAGTATCAGTTCCCTGCACCTTATGACGGACATGTTGTTGGGACCCTGAATTACGACCAGATGCTGACGGCGTATAAGGCTTACAAAGTCTTCCTGAACGTCAATTCGGTTGTCGACTCGCCCAGTATGTGTGCACGCCGGATTTTTGAGATTACTGCGTCCGGTACCCCTGTGGTGACGACTCCTAGTCCTGCCATCCCGCGCTTTTTTCCGAACGGGGAGATTCATTCCGTATCGAATACCGAGCAAGCGAAACAAGTCACCCGGGCGCTGATGCGGAGCCCGGAGTTGAACGACAGATCAGTGCACTTGGCGCAGAGGAAGATTTGGGCGGAGCACACCTACGCTCACCGAGCGGAAAAAGTCGTCGGAGCGGTCCTTCCACATCGGTCACGACCGGTTCAAGTGGGCTTGGTGAGTGCGTTGGTGTCGACCATTCGTCCGCACCAATTGGAGCACATTTTCAAAACGATTGGTTCCCAGAGGAACGTTGTTGTTGAACTTGTCCTGCTGACTCACGGGTTCAAGCCAAGCTGGCTTAAGATCTGGCGTCTACGGCGAAGGTACGGGGTCCGCCGGGTGACGCTTCTCCACGCGCCTTCGACGGACAGTTTGGGTGATTGCCTTAACCAGTGTGTAGCCGCCTCCACCGGCTCCATTTTAACCAAGATGGATGACGATGATTACTATGGCGCCCATTATCTGCGGGACCAGGTGAATGCACTTATGTATTCCGGGGCGCAGGTCGTGGGCAAGCTCGCGCATTTCATGTATATATCCAGTGCGAACGCAGCGCTGCTCAGGTTTGGACACATGGAGCATCGCTTTAGTCACATAGTCATGGGCCCTACCATCATGGCGGAACGATCGACTTTCGAGCAGCACCCTTTCGAAAATCTTGGCCGAGGCGAGGACACTGCGTTCTTGAGGTCAGTCACTGATGCTGGCGGCAAGATCTATTCCTCTGATCGCTATAACTACTACCAATTTAGGGGCGGTTCAGGACATACATGGTCCGCCTCGGATGATGAGCTCCTTGCATCCGGCGAGGTTCAGTTCTGGGGCGATCCTGAAAAGCATCTAACTCTTTAAAGAAAAAATGAAAAATATGGGGAGCATTAAATTGAGTAATATTAATCGAGTTGCCGTAATAGGCCTTGGATACATCGGTCTTCCGACCGCCGCGATTTTGGCAACGAATGGTTTAGATGTGGTTGGCGTCGATGTCAATCAAAAAACTGTCGACGCTGTCAATCGAGGAGAGGTTCCATTCGTCGAGCCGGACCTCGGCGTTCACGTGGCGGGCGCCGTCAGCCAAGGCAAGCTCAGGGCTGTGACTAGCACGCCGTCAGCGGAGGCCTACATTGTGGCCGTGCCGACGCCTTTTAGGGACGATCATTCGGCGGATTTGAGCTACATTGAAGCGGCAGCGCGAGGCATCGCCCCCCAGCTCAAGGGAGGGGAACTCGTGATTCTGGAGTCGACCTCCCCGCCGGGTGCAACGGAGCATCTGGCACGGTACATCTTGGACCTTCGTCCGGACCTGAGCTTGGACGACTCTGACGGACGGGCTGCGATCTTGGTCGCGCACTGCCCCGAGAGAGTGCTGCCAGGTCGAGTCATGATTGAGCTGGTAACGAATGATCGGATCGTTGGCGGAATAACGATGGCTGCGGCTGAAGCTGCCAAAGACCTTTACGGTGTATTTTGTCAAGGTGAAATCCTCACCACGGATGCTGTCACCGCCGAAATGGCAAAGCTTGTCGAGAACTCATATCGAGATGTTAATATCGCCTTCGCGAATGAATTGTCCGTGATCAGTGACAAGTTGGGCATCGATGTGTGGGAGCTCATCCGGCTGGCGAACCACCACCCCCGAGTGAATATCTTGCAGCCGGGGCCAGGGGTCGGTGGCCACTGCATCGCAGTCGATCCGTGGTTCATTGTCGCTGCGGCGCCCGAAGAAGCGCGTCTGATCCGCACCGCGCGGGAAGTTAACGATGCCAAGCCCAGATGGGTCGTGGACAAAGTACTCCATGCGCTCGAAGGCCTGCCAGCTGATGCGGAAGTAGGGCTACTTGGTTTAGCTTTCAAGGCCAACATTGACGACCTCCGCGAATCACCGGCCATAGCAATCACTGAGACATTGGCGGCCGAGCTCGGTGGCCGCAGGATCAACGTCTCGGAACCGCACATCGGTGAGTTGCCCAAGAGCTTGTCTGCTCTGACGAACGTTCACCTTTCAGAAGACGCTGTCGAGCGGTCCCAAGTTGTGGTCCTGCTGGTGGACCATGATGAGTTCAAGGCGTTGCCTGCAGCTGAGTTCGAGGGAAAATACGTGATTGACACACGAGGTTCCTTGGATCTTCTCGCACTAGAGGTTGGTATCCGGTAGCTGTGAAACCAATCGAGATCACCGCCGGTGGGACCACATATCGCCTGGATCTTCCGGATGCGGAGCAGGACTATATACAAAAGACCATAGCAACCACTCTCCGGCCGTATGAGGAAGCGATGTTGATAGACATCGCAGGCCTGCTTTCCCCCGGTGATCTTGTGCTCGATATCGGAGCGAACTGCGGTAACCACACCCTGTACCTGAGCTGTGTCGCTGGCGCAGAAGTGCACGCATTTGAACCGGATTCGGAGCTTTGCTCGACAATTCGGAAAAGCCTTTCGTTGAACGGAGTCGAGCATCTGGTCACTGTCCACGATGTCGGCGTCGGTGACGCAGACGGATTTGGTCAGTTAGTGCAGACGGCTGAGAACAACAGGGGGGCTCAGCGACTTCAACGAGTTGCTTCCGGTGATGATGCAGCACGAATTGTCCGACTGGATGATTTAACCTTCCCGAAGCGGATCCGTGCCATCAAGATCGATGTCGAGGGTATGGAACTTGACGTGTTGAACGGTGCGCGCATGCTTATCGAGCATGATCGCCCAGAACTCTACGTCGAATGCCAGACGCGTTCGGACTTCGAAAGAATCCACAGTTGGCTCGCATCATTGGGCTACGGGTATCTATCAACGTTCAATGCGACCCCCACCCACCACTTCGGGTCGACGGGTTCACCTGACGGTAGGGACCGTTTCGAGCAGATAGTTAAGCAGCAAGTTGCCGCTACCTATTATGACCAAGAGCTCATAAGCCGGCTGCGGAAAAGTCTTACCGAAGCCAATCTCAAATATAGGGGTGCCACTGCCAAGATTGCGCCGCTGACTGAACAGCTGCGTATTGCCTCTGAATCACATGCTGGCCAGGCAGAACTGGTGGAGCAGCTCAAGAACCGCGTGGTGGATTCCGACAGGCGGTCATCGGAGGCAGATCGTCGTGCAGAGGCCGCCGAAAGGCAGTACCGGGAGCTCCGAGCGAAGCTGGACGCCAGCGCTAAAGCGACCGACAAGCTGACAGAAAGTGCCAAGGCCCATTCTGTCATCCTGAGCGAAGTGCGCCGAAGCCTAGAGTCGGAACGCAATCGAGTCAGATCTCTGGAGAGGCTGACTGCACAATCAAATGCCCTGAGTCTCGAACTGGGGGCGCGTAACGCCGACCAGTCCCGGCAGTGGTTCGAGGAACGGCAGGGGCTCGAGTCTAGGCTTGAGTTGTCAGGAAAGCGCTTACAACGAATGCGCCGCAAGGCGAATCTTGCTTGGGCCAAGGCATTCGCTGCGGTTAATCAGGAAGCCGAAACTGCTTCCCGGCTTCAGGACGTGGCCTCCAAACTTGCGGATTCTGAGACCGGGTTGGAGGCCGTGACGGCCCGCTTGGAGGAGACATCAGCACAACTTGCGGACGCAAATGCGGCGCTCAGCGAGGCAGACGCGAGGGCAAGAGAGGCCAATCGCCGTGTCACCGTCGAACGTGGTTTGGTTTCACGGCTCGAGAGGTCCCTCGCGGACTCTAGGGCCGATGAGAAGAACTGGCAGGACGCCCTCGATCTTGCAACCGGCCAGTTGAATGCAACCAAGGAGAAAACCAGCGACCTTGAGGGACGGTCGAACGCACTTGAGCAACAAGTAGCGCGACTTCAGGCCGCACTCGACGAAGCTGAGTCGCAGCTAGAAGCTGCTGAGCTAAAAACGAAGGCACTCAGAGCAAGCGTCACTTACCGCCTTGGTCAGACCCTCAGGGAGTCGGTTAAGTCGCCGACCCTGATGTTAAGGCTTCCGGTTGCACTCAGCGCGCTAGCTACCGAGCAGCGCCGCCGGCAGGTCATTCAAGGAGCAGTTGTGCCCGAAACGACCTTTGGGCCATCGGCATCCGCCGACTTGTCCTTGGACGTGTCCCAGGTTCCCCGCAATAGGGCCGCGGAATTAAGGGCAGCGCGACGGCTGCCCGGAACTGCCACGGCAACCTTGCAACTTACAGCGGATCAACGCAAGTCACGATTGCGAGTGGCAGCGATCATGGATGACTTCACTGTCCAATCGTTCGCCCCGGAATGTGATCTGCTGGAACTCAGTGTAGCTAACTACATTGAGGAACTTCGCTCCTTTAAACCATCCTTGGTATTCCTAGAGTCTGCCTGGCGTGGTAAGGACAATGAGTGGGGCAACAAGGTGGCGCAGACTGCCAATGAGGTGCGAGAAATCATTGCTTGGGCTCAACTCTTTGGTGTTCCTGTCGTGTTATGGAATAAGGAAGACCCGGTTCATTACTCGACCTTCTTGAATACTGCTAAGTTGGTGGATCATGTGTTTACCACAGATATTGACTGCATCCAGAGATACAAGGGTGACCTAGGCCATGACCGAGTCCATTTCCTTCCTTTTGCCTGCCAGCCGGCGCTCCACAACCCTCTCGAGATCTTTGATCGAGAACCTGCTTTCTGCTTTGCTGGGGCATACTATCGACGATACCCGGACCGGACGCGTGATCTCGAATCGTTCATGGAGCACATTCCAGACTTCGCACCTTTGGAAATATTCGACCGAAACTTTGGAAAAACTGACGAACAGTATATGTTCCCGGAAGAATACCAAGGGTATATAGTAGGGACTCTCAATAGTGCGGAGATAGACTTAGCATATAAGGGCTATAGTTATGCTATTAACCTAAATTCGGTGAAGGAATCGCAGTCAATGTTCGCCCGACGCGTTTTTGAGCTTCTGGCATCCAACACTACCGTGGTAAGCAACTACTCTCGCGGTCTCCAGCTCATGTTCGGCAGCATTCCTGTGGTGGCCGATAGTGGGGCGGTTGTTGTCAGCGAACTGGCAACGTACAAGGATAAGCTGCATGATCGCCGGCGTCGACTTGCGGGCCTGCGGAAGGTTATGCGAGAGCACACCTACAGCCACAGGCTGGAGCATGTCATGGCGACTGTTGAAAATCGATCCGGGACGGTGGCGGAGCCAACTATTGAGGTCTTCAGTCTCGTGGCAAATCCTGCCGATGTTGCGGCTGTTAGATCCGCTGTAGCGCGCCAGGTAGGGGTCAACGTAGTGCTGCACCTCTATGCCGATTCCGAAACACGTTTTGCGGGCTCCGACGGCATGGAAACAGTTGAACCTCTTTCGACCGTTGCCGAACTTACGCCGAAGAATTTGGTTGCGTCGAGCAGCTTGGTGGCCGTCATGGTGCCTACTGACTATTACGGGGAAAATTACCTCCTCGATATGGCGCTTGCTCAGCGCTACTCGTCGGCCGCGGTTGTAGGCAAGGCTACTCATTTTATGACTCGCCGGGATGGCGTCCGTCTCGATGGGTCTGCTACCGCCTACACATCCGCGGGTGCTTTGCCGGTGAGGGCAAGCCTTGTGCTCGAGTCTGACATTCTGCAGAGACCACTCGGTGAGTGGTTGGCGAACGCCCTTCATTCCAGCTACGAGCACAGTTCGATGCTCAACCTTGAGGCCTTCGACTACTGTCGGGACGGCAGGAATTTGTCTGACTCCGCCCGAGCGTCTGTGTCCAGTAGCTTTCTGGACGAGGGCCTTCCATTCAGCGAATTGGCTCGCAGAGCGGACCGAATTGAGGCGTCCGACTTCGTCCAGTCCAGCGATCGGGCCATGACTGGTGCTGAACTGGCTGAGTTGTTCGTAACGCGCGCCCGTCCCGGCGTGAGCACTTCCATCGGCGGTGATGGCTGGGCGTTCGAATCCACTTTGGCTGATGGCGTGCATGACTACTTGTATGCCACTGATCTTATCTCTTTGGACAAAATATCGTCTGACGGCAGGTTGGACCTCCATGTTGAAGTTGACCCAGGGCTGAATCTTCAGATTGCCATCATCTATTACGGGCAGGAGAACGATCGCGTTGACGGCCTGGTTCGGGCGCCGAACCAGAATCACACGCTTCACGTCCCAGAAAACGTGGTGGCCGTGAAGGTCGGGGTTCGAATCTACTCATCAGGTGCAACAATTCTTCGCAGAATATTATGGGAGCACAAGAACGTTGAACCCGCGTTCATAGCAGCACGTGCCAAGAACTTGGTACTGACGAACAGATACCCGTCGTATGACGACCTGTACAAAAACGCATTCGTGCACAGCAGGGTCCGTCGCTACATCGATGCTGGTGTGCCAACCGAAGTATTCGTATTGGCGGAGAATTCGTCGTTGAGCTTTAGGGAATTCGACGGCGTCAATGTCATTACTGGTTCAAGTGGGGCACTCCGGATTTTACTCGAAGAAAGAGATCACCAGTCGATTTCGCTTCACTTCATTAACGAAGCGATGTGGGACGCCATCCGTGATCTTCCGCAGCAGCCACGTATTGCGATATGGGCGCACGGCGCTGATATTCAAAAGTGGTCGCGGCGCGGGTTCTTGTATCAAACGGATGATGAAGTCCGGAAGGCAAAGGAAGCAAGTCAGCAGCGAATCGCCCTCTGGCGTCGAATTTTCAGCGAGGCAACATCAAAGGTTTCGATCGTCTTCGTTTCTGAGTGGCTGGCGATGACTGCCTTTGAAGACCTTGAAGTAGCGGCATCCGAGGTCACACATGAAGTCATTCATAATCCGATTGATACCGAGCGATTCGCATATCGAAAGAAACATCCTAATCAGCGTCTAAAGGTTCTTTCCATAAGGCCATACGCGTCTTCCGTCTATGCAAATGATCTCTCCGTCGAAGCCATCTTGCTGCTGTCCGAATTGCCGATATTTCCCGAAATGGAGTTCCGCCTCGTTGGGGACGGTCCGCTTTTTGATGAGCTCACTGAGCCATTAAAGATCTTTCCAAATGTCATCCTTGATAAGCGCTTCCTGAGCCAAGAGCAGATTGCGAAAATGCACCAAGAATATGGTGTCTTCCTTTGCCCATCCCGCATGGACACCCAAGGTGTGTCCAGGGATGAGGCTATGGCGTCGGGTCTTGTGCCGGTGACGACGCGTGTGGCTGCGATCCCTGAATTCGCGGACGAATCATGTGGAGAGCTAGTTGAGCCGGAAAACGCGGCCGAGATTGCCGCTGCCTTGAGTCGATTGGCTGGATCGGCACGTCTGTTCCGCAGGAAGTCGGCTGCTGCCGCGAAACGCGTTAGATCCCAAAGCGCAGCTGGGACTGTAATTCCGAAAGAACTTCAAATCTTGGGATACTCACAGACCAGGTGAAAGGCAAAAGATGAGCCGATGGCCCCTACAGCGTCTGAGGGCCATCGGCTCACCCTGCGTTATGGCAAGAAAGACGATCCCGAGTGCTTTCGTGTCGCTTAGATGAGCGTCTCGAGGGGCTCGCTGGCGGCTATCCGCGAGAACATGCTCACTCTGCCGATGTCGACCTGCCCCTTTGCAACCTGCCATCCCATGACCTTGATGGAGGTACACGAAACACCCTCGGGAAGTTCGAAACCGGCGAAGTACGTCCGCTCCCCGGCGTCGACATCGACGTAACGAAAGTGGCCGATGTTTGGAATGACCGATTTCGTGAGGCGCTGTTTAGAGAGTTGAAGGTCCTCCGCTCCCTCTAACTGGAGCGATAAGAGCAGCCGCCGGCCGGATGAGACATGACATCTAGCGTCGAACTGTAAGCCAAATGATCTTACTTCCGGAGAGACGGTGAATCCTTGGGGACTGAGAACTGAGTCATGCCACGAGTTGCCAGAAGCCACGCTCGTGGCCTCATCAAGGTTTTTCTGCGCCGAGGCTCCAAGAGCCACCGCCTCTTCTATCTCAGCAAATTGTTTAGCCACGGACTCATAAACAGAATCTTGATAGTGATAGGGAGCGAGGCTCCACTTGTGCTTCCGATCTGAGAGCGCCTGCTCCCAGGGAATCTCGATGCATGGCACGTTCATGTATTGCCTTACAATGGCGACGTACCTGGCCAGTAGGTTATTGGCTTCATCAGGCATCATGTTCCACGACTTTTGCAGAGGGCGTCCCTCGTTGTCATACATGGACCACGGGACGTTGAACAGAACGATCTTTGAGGTTAGCGCGTTCGTTTCCAAGTACTTGGCAAACGTGATGACGGCACTTTCCCACAGGCGGAAATGCTCCTCAGATCCAAATTTGATCCACTCCGAGTCACCAAGGCCATCGAGGAGTCCGCTTTGGATTAGTTCAACTGAACGCGTAATGTAGCTGTTTTCGGCAACCCGAATCACCCCGAGACGCTCGTCGGTGAGATCCCAGAAAATGTAATCGGACTGAGCTGACACGTCTCGAAGCGTGGTGAAGATACTGCCGTCGAAATCCCCCTGCAAGTTGCGGATCTGGAAGCGGCTCTCCAAGGCGCCTGAGTTGGCTTCTGCAACGTATGGAAGGCCGGTTGCGCTGATCAGCGACTGTCGTGCGGTATATCCGATCAGCGAATGCTTAGTCTTGTCGAGAAAATCAAAGGAGTCACGAGATACGCAACTACCGTAAACATAGATTCGTGCCATTATTTACTCGCTCTAACTCGTGTGCGGTTGCCTATGAAGAGAAATCGGCGATTCGATTGCCGACACCCAGTAGTTCTGCAACGGCGGCAACTGTTCGTGCCGCTGCCCTGCCATCGCCATATGGATTAACAGCGTTGGCCATCGCGTCGAAAGCATCCGGCTGATTAAGAAGGCGGTCAACCTCTTTAACGATTCTTTCTTCATCCGTCCCGATCAACGCGACTGTGCCTGCAAAGACCGCTTCGGGCCGCTCGGTGTTTTCTCGCATGACCAGAACCGGCTTGCCCAAGCTGGGAGCTTCCTCTTGGACGCCGCCAGAATCCGTCAGTACAACGTGCGCCAGCGACAACATGCGGGTGAACTCACCGTAGGCAAGAGGCTCGGTGACGATCACGTTCGCTTTGTCTTCGATGGCAGGCAGGACCGCTTCGCGAACGGCAGGGTTTTTGTGAACGGGCAGGACGACGAGCAGATCGGGTTCATTTTCGGCGATCCGGGCGAGGGCACGGCCAACCCCGCGCATGGCGTCCCCTTGGTTTTCACGACGGTGAGTCGTCACCAACAGAATCCTCCGCCCGGATGCGGCCAACTCCTCTAAACGAGAGTCAGAGAAGGGAACATTCTTGTCAACGGTGGTGAGGAGAGCATCAATCACGGTGTTTCCGCTGACGACAATGTCTTCCTCAGCAATTCCTTCGGCTAGGAGGTTTGCTTTGCTTGTGCTGGTTGGCGCCAAGTGGAGGCTAGCGATCTGGCTGGTGATCTTCCTGTTTGCCTCTTCCGGAAAAGGGGAGAACAGATCGCCACTGCGAAGGCCCGCTTCCACATGAACAACAGGGATGCCGTGGTAAAACGCTGCAATAGCGCCTGCAGTGGAGGTGGTGGTGTCTCCTTGGACGATGACTGCGTCCGGTTTGTTGATGGTAAAAAGCTTGTCCAGGCCATCGATTGTTCGCGTCATTATTGCCGACAGCGACTGGCGCTGTTGGAGGATGTTTAGATCATGGTCTGGGACGATTCCAAAAAGATCGTTGACTTGATCGAGCATCTCACGGTGCTGGCCGGTTACAGTGACGACGCAATCGAAGTCGTCTGACTGCTGGAGAGCAATGACGATGGGAGCCATTTTGATGGCTTCCGGACGGGTACCGAAAATTGGCATGACGCTGGGCATGGATTCCCCCAATAGCAATGGCTGACCAGCCGATGCTATCGCACAGTCAATCGAGGTGATTAATCCATGTGACGTTAGGAATTGACTAGCCGGCCAATATCAGGCTCAGCAGGAGGAGGGGGATGCTGAGGGAAATGAGAGCCACCAGGGCCAGGGCGACCCTGCGTTTCTGCCGAAAGGTTACCGCACTCCGCCCAAGTGAGCCCGGGGTCCCGCGTCCTAGGAAGCGGTGTCTCCGCATGTGCCGTGGAGATGGCAAGAGGGTGGTAGGTCGCCCCATAAGATTCGCCACCCGTTCGCTCCTCAGTTCCGTCCATGACGCGTCGACCAATCAATTCTTACACTGAGGAACGGTTGCAACCACCCTCACGATCCTGGAGGAGGGGATGGGGTGCTTTACCCGGCCTGCTCAGCCTTGATCTGAATAAGGTGCGTCGTTTTTCATGCCTGCACCGTTGAGTACGTCGATCAGGTAGTACTTACCGGATCCCAGCGATGTGTTGCCAAGCGATGCCATCACAGATTCAATCCGAGGATTTATGCCTTGCTGCGTGCCGTAATTCGGGTTGTAGCTTGTTGCTGGAACTGTCTTGTTAAAGGTTTGGCCATTGACGTCTGTCCACCTCACCTGAACGGTGCCTCCGCTCAAATTCTCCCCCGTGACGAGAACATCCCCGTTTCCATAGAAGATTGAGTCCGTGATGACCGGAGTGGCGCTTGCAGTCTTCATTCGCTGGAACATGGGTGTGAACGTTCCCGTACACGTGTAATACGGGTCCCACATGAAAGAGATGATCTTCGTGGGGCTGTTGCCGAGTTGCTGGAGTTGCCTGTCAACACGCGGCTTGGTCGTCTGGCCCCGAAGGCTGGTGTCACAGGGGTTCTGCGAGGTCGCTGGCGCCATGCCTTCCAAGTTTGCCCACAGCTGCGTCCCGGTTCCGTCGACGCCGTCAGCCATCGCGGCAAAATAATCCCGGTTGGGTGCCAGATACTTGCTTCCCCATGAGCCGCTGCCAACTACGGACGCTGCGTACTGGTCCACGCTACTACCGCTTTCATTGCCGAAGAAGGCTCCGGTTTTCCCAGTCCCCATCCCATCCTGTACGGCAATAGCCAGTGAAACTCCGTTGGCTGTGGCTGCAATGTCGGCAATCGCCCGGCCAGCCTCATCCGGCGTGATGTTCGCTGCGGAAGCTATCCGAGTGTCCAGATACGGACTTATGACGGCGGCACGCGTAGGCATGTATTTCCTTATCGCCGCGTTCTGGAGCTTGTAGACGTCGAGGACCGGTGCCCAGATGGGGCTGTCACTGAGTGGCATCTCAGTGTGGTGGTAGAACCCCGCTAGCCCGGGAACGTTGTTGACTTTGCCTTCGTACTGGAGAAAGCGGTTAGTGAATGCGGTGAGTGTTGACTGGTACGAGAGATCAACGAGATAGGTGATGTCCGTTCTCTTCACAGGTGCAGGCATGCCCGTGTAGTACTTCATACCAAGTGTTGTTGCCGCCTTGGCCACAGAGACTGAGATGGAAGTGGTTCCGCCGTTGATGACGACAACGTCGTACAGGCCGTTGGAAGATGTGCAGGTTGTGCCCAGTGTTGGGAATACGAGGATTGTGTAAACGGTGTTCCCACTCGTGACCGTCTTGTCGCGAGGGCAGATTAGCGCCGGCGCGCCCCAGGAGTTCCCGTCTGAGTACGTGAAGTACCGATTCACTTTGACGCCGGACGTGGCCGCTGCGGCGCAGTTGACGCCCCCGATGGTGCAGGACGCGGGGACTGAGGCTAGGGTGGCCGGCTTCAAAAGCGATCCGAACGTAATGATGGTGTCCCCGCCTACTGACTTTATATCCGTCAATTTGGACATGTTAGTGGCATCGTTGGTGCTGCCATAGATGAAATAGCCGCTAATTGGATAGACGGGCGGTGCGCCTGCGGCCTGGGCAGGGAGCGCAGTCAGGATGCTGACCAGCAGTGCGAACACGGCCAAAAGGGTGGCGGTGATGTGTGGGGCAGGGTTAGTGGTGCGGGAGGGCGTCTCTACCTTTAACTTTGCCACGGGGGATCCTTGGGCTCGTAGGGTGAGACCTTGGACCTATGGGGAAAGGATGGCGCCGTGGCGGCGTAAAACTCAATACTTTGACTGATATCTTCACGCGTAAAACACAGCCGAAATCGAAGTGCTAAAAGTGAATTTAGTGTGTCAGCTCAACGGCATATCTTTACTGGATAAGTCACATGGGCCGAGAGCCTCCGGGCCTGGTCAGCCTGACTGAGTAGAGCACTCCGGCCGCACCCACGTGTCCAACAACCCGCCGGTTTCCACTACGAACCTGTCCAGCCACGCGGCCGGGGAGAGATCGGGTTCAGAACCAACCATTTGGACCTCGACGGCGGTGCACTGCCGGATCAGGGTCCCGGCGCGGATGACGTGATAGTCAGAGGTGACAACGGTGATCGATTTCCAGCCATGTTCCTTGATCAGCGCAGCCAAGGCATCGGCTTCGCCCCTAGTATTGAGCGGCTGCGGACGGAAACAAATCAAGCCGGGCTGGCCTTGCTCATCGTTACAGAGTTCGTCGCTATCAGCGTTTCCTGAAAGGCCCGTGGTGGAGACAACCAAGACGGGGATGGCAAGTTGGCTTTGGAGCTGCTGGGCGGCCGGCAGGCGTTCCCTGCTGAGGCCGCCGAGCACCACGATCGCGTCGGTGTGGTGCGGAGGGGCCTGGGGAGGGTTGTAGAAGAACTGGATTGACGCGATCAGCCAGAGCACAGGCACCAGGAAGATGCATACTGCTGCGATGCTGAGCCCACGCGCGGAGGAGGCGGTGTTGATGGGCATGGGGCCAGTCTAAGGTTCCTGAATGTGGGTTTGCCTCCAGCTTGTGACTGCCCGCTTGCCGCTACCGAGTGTCAACATCCTCAAAAACAAGGAACGTCTGGGTATCCAGAACCCCGTCCATGGACTGCAATTGGTCGAATATCACGCGGCGAAGGTGAATATTGTCCGTGGCGCGGACCAGGAGGATGACGTCGAAGTCGCCACCTACCAGCGCGATGTGGTGGATCTCCGGGATGGCCCGGAGCTGTTCTTTGAGTTCCCGCCAAGAGTGCTGCTGGACTTTCAACGTCACGTAGGCCGAGGACCGCAGCCCGGCTTTGATGGGATCCACCAGCGCGGTGAACTTGGTGAGCACACCTTCGCCGGTGAGCCGGGCAATGCGCGTATAGGCGTGGGCCCGGCTGATGTGGACGTTTTCAGCAACCTGGGTGATGGACATGCGTCCGTCAGCGGTTAGCTCCCGGATGATGTCCCGATCCACCGTGTCCAGTGGTACTGCGCCCTGCTCTGCTTCGGCCTCACTCATGGCTGCCTCCAATTCGTCTACAGCTCAGGCGCGTTACCCAGCTCACAAACACAATTCGTCTTTCAGAATAGCCAAATATTCCAAGCCTTTCCATGATTCTGCCGAGAGCTGGATACGAAACATCCCCAAGGAACATACTGGAAGCACATAGTGGCTAGAGAAGGATGGACCAATGACGATCCACGCAGATCACTCTGCGCCGGAGACGGTAGCAGGGGACCAAGCTGGTGACGTGCGGGCAAAGTTTGGCATCAGCGTTGAGGATTACATGCTTCCCGCCCGGCACCAGATCCAGATGGTGAACCCGGATGGCACCCTCCGTTCCAAAGATGAGCAGGGCACCGAACCTGGCCACGAGTACCCCACACCCGGCGACTCTGAACTGATGGCCGCCTACGAGAGGCTCGTCGTCGGGCGTCGCGTAAACGACCAGAACTCGGCGCTGGTCCGGCAGGGCCGGATGGCCGTCTACCCGTCCAGCCATGGGCAGGAAGCCTGCCAAGTCGCCGCTGCCATGTGCCTCCAAGAGGGTGACTGGCTGTTCCCCACCTACCGCGACGCCGTCGCCGTCATGACCCGCGGCGTGGACCCGGTCGAAGCCATGACCATCTTCCGTGGGGATTGGCACGGTGGTTACGACCCCAAGAAGTACAACGTCGGCATCCAGTGCACGCCGTTGACCACCCAGCTGCTGCACGCCGTCGGGGTGGCGCATGCTGCGAAGCTACGCGGCGAAGACACCGTGGTGATGGCCATGTGTGGCGACGGCGCCACCAGCGAAGGTGACTTCCACGAGGCACTCAACTTTGCCGCCGTCTTCCGCCTTCCCGTCATTTTCTTCGTGCAAAACAACAAGTACGCCATCTCAGTTCCGCTGAGCCACCAGTCCGTGGCGCCGTCGCTTGCCCACAAGGCTGTGGGCTACGGGATGGCCGGAGAGCGCGTGGACGGCAACGACCTGGTGGCCCTGATGGCCGTTATGGACCGGGCCGTGAAACTGGCACGGGAAGGCTCCGGCCCACTGTTGATCGAAGCCCACACGTACCGCATGCAGGCCCACACCAACGCCGACGACGCCACTCGCTACCGTCCCGACAGCGAAGTGGCCGAATGGCAGGCCAAGGACCCGCTGACACGCATGAAGGCGTACCTCACCGACAAAGGCCTGCTGGACGACGCCGCATCGGAACGGATCACCGAACACGCAGAATCAGTTGCTACGCAGCTCCGTGAAGGCCTTGGCGAGGACGTCCCGGTCCAGCCACTGGACCTCTTCAAATACGTCTTCTCCAAGCCCACCCCTCAGCTGAAAGAACAGTCCGACATGCTCGCCGGCGAACTCGCCCGCGCTGAAAGCGCCGGTAACACCGATAACTCCGGAACGGAGAGCGCAAAATGACCGTCACCACAACTGCCACCGGCACCACTACGGCAAACGTCAGCGCGGCCACGGCCAGCGCGGCAGCATCCGCGGCAGCAACTGCCGAGGCAACGGGACCGCAGAGCCTCACCATGGCCAAAGCGCTCAACACCGCCATGGCCGACGCAATGCGGGCAGACCCATCCGTCCTCGTTTTCGGTGAAGACGTCGGCCTGCTCGGCGGAGTCTTCCGCATCACCGACGGACTGATGGCCGAGTTCGGGGAACAGCGCTGTTTTGACACCCCGCTGGCGGAATCCGGCATCGTGGGCATGGCAGTGGGCATGGCCATCAACGGCATGCGCCCCGTCATCGAGATGCAGTTCGATGCTTTCGCCTACCCGGCCTTCGAGCAGATCGTCAGCCACGTGGCCAAGATGCATAACCGCACCAAGGGTGCCCTCAAAATGCCCATGGTCATCCGCGTCCCCTACGCGGGCGGCATCGGGGGAGTGGAGCACCACTGCGACTCCTCCGAGTCCTACTACGCACACACTGCCGGCCTGAAGGTCTACACGCCGGCCACCGTGGCCGACGGTTACCGGATGCTCCGCGAAGCCATCGACTCCGATGATCCCGTCATGTTCATGGAACCCAAAAAGCTGTACTGGTCCAAGGACCAGGTGGACTTGGGTGCCCTGCGCGCAGAGCACGACGCCGGCACCTCCACCGAGGGCCGTGCCGCCGTCGCACGTCCCGGCACTGATGCGACGTTGATCGCCTACGGTCCCTCGGTCCCCACGGCCCTCGCCGCAGCCGCTGCCGCCGCCGAAGAGGGGCGTTCGCTGGAAGTTATCGACGTCCGGACCCTCGTCCCCTTCGACGACGAGACCGTCTGCGCGTCCGTGCGGAAGACCGGCCGCGCCGTCGTCATCGCCGAAGCGCACGGGTTCGCGTCCGTGTCCTCGGAGATCGTGGCACGGGTCCAGGAGCGGGCGTTCCACTACCTCGCCGCCCCGATCCTCCGGGTGACCGGCTTCGATGTTCCGTTCCCCTCTCCCAAGCTGGAGCACTACTACCTGCCAAGCGTCGATCGCATTCTCGACGCCGTCGACGATCTCCAGTGGGAGGACTAACCATGAGCTCAGACATGCAGGTATTCCGGCTGCCGGACTTGGGAGAAGGCCTCACGGAGGCGGAGCTGGTGAACTGGCTCGTCGCTGTGGGCGATGAGGTCCGCGTGGACCAGCCCATCGCCGAAGTAGAGACCGCCAAGTCCATGGTTGAGGTGCCCTCACCTTATGCCGGCACCGTGGCCGAGCTCCACGGAGCGGCCGGTGAAACGCTCGACGTCGGCAAGCCGCTGATCTCGATTGCCCGGGTGGGTGCCGCCTCGGCTCCGGTCACTCCCGCGGCCTCTTCTGACGGACCGTCCGCTGTGTCCACGGGAGTCGAGGTAACACCCGCCGCTGACGCTGCAGCGGAGACATACCGGACCGAGGAAAAGGCCGGCTCCGGCAACGTGCTCATCGGCTATGGCACCCCCGGGGGAGCAACCGGCGGCCGGACCCGCCCGCGGAAGGGGAGCATCGCCGTCGCGGACCGTGCGCCTGAACCTGCAGTGACCGAACCCGCTGAACCGTTGGTGTCCCGGACACGAGTCCCGGGAAAGCTCAGTGCCGTGATCTCACCGCTGGTGCGGAAGATGGCACGGGACCACGGTGTGTCGCTGGATGCCATCAATGGTTCCGGTGCCAGCGGACTGATCATGCGTCGGGACGTGGAAGCTGCGATCTCCACGCCGGAGGCTCCAGTCGCTGCTCCGACCGTACCTGCCGTTGCGGCTCAAGTAGCTGCCGAGGGTTCGCTGGACGGACGCACAGGCTTGGCCGTTTCTTCCCGAACGGCTGTTCGCGGTGTTCGGAAAGCCGTTGCGGCCAACATGACCCGCAGCCGCTCCGAAATCCCTGAGGCAACAGTGTGGGTGGACGTCGATGCCACCGCGCTGCTCGAGATGCGCGCCGAACTCAAGAAGCGCGCTCCGCAGGACACTCCCGGCCTACTGGCCTTCATTGCTCGATTTGTCACGGCTGGGTTAAAAAAGTACCCGGCGCTCAACACACGTTTTGAGACATTGGGAGACGGGTGCCAGGAAATTGTTGGATTCGACGGAATCAACCTGGGTTTTGCAGCCCAAACAGATCGGGGACTCGTGGTCCCGTCCGTCCGTAACGCGCACACGCTCAGTGCCCGCGAACTGGACGCGGAGATCCGCCGCCTGACCGCCGTCGCACGTGAAGGCAAAGCGACGCCCACCGAACTGGGCTCGGGCACCTTCACGCTGAACAACTACGGGGTGTTCGGCGTAGACGGCTCAGCCGCCATCATCAACTACCCCGAAGTCGCCATGCTCGGCGTGGGCCGCATCATCGACAAGCCCTGGGTAGTAAACGGCCAACTTGCCGTCCGCAAGGTCACCGAACTGACCCTCGCGTTCGATCACCGGGTGTGCGACGGCGAAACGGCCGCGGGCTTCCTGAGGTACGTTGCGGACGCGATAGAAAACCCTGGCGGGGCGCTCGCGGACATGTAAGTTCCCCAGTCCTGACACCAAAAAGCGAGTTAAACATCTGTGACCAGCCTTCCAGCTGGTCACAGATGTTTAACTCGCTGGCTACCGTTACTTGGCGGCGTGCTCCGGGTTCTCTGAGCTCACCGTCTGGTTGCCGGCATCTACGGTTTCAGCATCCGTGCCGGCGTTGTTACGGCTTCGCTTGCTGGCCGGACGGGTACGGATGAGCGCGATCACGCCAGCGATAAGGCCGAGCAGGCCGGCGCCAAATCCAACCCATCCCGCGGTGCGGCCGCCGTTCTCCGACGTGGACGCCGAAGCGGCCGTGGTGGACGCCGACGTCGCGCCGTCCTTTGCGGTGGTGACGAACGACGGCGCGGGGTGCTGCGGTTCGGGCTGGCCGTCAACGGCCTTCTGGTCCCACTTCACCACGGTGCCGTCAGTGTAAGTCTGGGTTGCCGGAAGCGTGATGGTGGTGCCCTCGGCCGGCAGGACCCCAACGGAAAGGGAGAAGGACTGGTACTCGTTCACACCAATCTCGTGCGCCTTGTCAGCAGTCCAGACCACCGAAGTGACAGCCTTGGTCAGGGTAGTTCCGGATACTGTGACCGGCTTGGGCAGGGTGGTGGTGACGAGGCTGGCCTTCCAGCCGTCGATGGGCTTAACCGACACCGAGTTGAACGGCGTATCGGTGGGGAGCGATACCTGGATCTTGCTGGTTTTGGCCTTGGCGGATTCGTTCGGGACGTTGAAGGTCAGGTGCGTGTACCCGCCAGCGGCGGGATCGTCAGGATCCACCTTGACGTGGGCTGACGCGGCGGAGACGCCGAAGGCCAACAGGCCGGCAGCCATGACGGCTGCCGAGGTGGTCTTGATGGTGCGTCGGATGGAGTTTTTCATGGCAGGGATGTGCCTTTCACAAGGAGTAAAGGGTAAGGAAAAGTGATGTTGAATCAATGCGCTGTTGCAGAGCGTTGCCGCGGCGGACCTTCTCCACAGTGAGAAGCGGCTCAGGCGGCGTGCAGCACTGACGGCGGCCCCCGCCGGGAGGGCAACCGAAGGCCCAGGCGGCTGCGGAGCGGAACCGGCGGTGCAAGGAACGGATGCGCGACTTGGGGTGTCCTGAGGGGTGCCGGGCGTGGCAGCCGGATGAGTGGGCGGAGCCATGCGGCCACGGCCCACAAGGATTCTTCGCCTCGGGCCAGCACCAGTGCTGTCCCGAGCGTGGCCAGAACGTGGGCAGCCACCATGAGGAGGCCGCCGTCGCCAGCGTTGTGAGCGGGCATGATGGTGGGCAGGGCCCCGATGGAGGAGGCTGCAGAGTGGGCAGCGTGCCCGGTGAGTACCGGCGTCGCCGAATCCGCAGGGCCAAGCGAGGCAGAAAACGCATTGAAGGACCAGTGAAGCCACAACTGCCCGGCGCCCAGTAGCCCGATCAACGCCGGCCAGGATAGCCGGAACTGGGTAAGGACGGCCACCGGGACCATTGTGAGGGCGCACAACGCCGTCAAGATGGCAGGCTCGGGAAGGACCCCGCCGCCGGCCGAGTGACCACCGGCGGCCAAACCCAAGACGACTGAGCCAATGACCCCCGTACGGAGCATTCGGAAAGAAGCGCGTGCAGTCACCGGCGCTCCTTTCAGGGAATCATCGAAAAGCCAACAGGCATCTGAAAGATCTTACAATCCGGTGGAGGCGTTTCCACCGAGTGACTTAATCATTGGCCTCAGTGCGGAGCCGTCGCCGCACGTATGCGCCCACCGCGATGAGGCCAGCGAGCACCACCACCGCTCCCACGGCGAGGCCCCAAGGGAACTGCGGTGACTGTGCCGTCGTCGTGGATGCCGTCGCGGACGCCGACGTCGCCCCCGCCGAAGTTGCTGCCGCCGAAGCGTTCGAGGTTCCGGCGGTGAATGTGAACGTCCCCTCTATGGGGTGCGAGTCCGAAGATACGATCCGCCACACCACGGTGAACTTGCCTGCCGGTGCGCCTGACTTGATGTTCTGCGTGACGTGGTTATCCACGATGCTCACGGGACCATCGGACTGGTTGGTCCCGGACTGATCCTTGACGAGGATCTCGGAACCGAGGGCCAGCGGAGTGTGGTCGAATGTCAGGTGCACCGCGGAAGGGACCTGAGTCAGCACTGAGCCGTCTGCCGGATCTGTAGCCTCGAGCACGTCGTGTGCCAATGCTGGAGCAGCAGGCCCCACTGCCAGCACCACCGACGCACCAAACAGTGCCATCACCAGTGCCAGACTCCGCAACGGCCTCTTAGCGGACCAACGACCCATAACGTTTCCTCCGCATCAACCACTTCAATTGTTCTATCCAGTGTAGAACGGAGCACCTCGAGAGCGATGTGCGCGTTCACTGGAACGCGGACACCCATTAAGCTGAATACTGTTTTTGCCTTCAACCACCGGGGAATCGTGCGAATCGTAGTTCTTGGAGATATTGGCCAGCCCGTTTACCACGTTGGCGACGAGGCGATGACCCACGCCGTGGTGGCTGAGCTCCGGTTCCGGGGAATCACGGATATAACCTTGCTGTCCCGAAATCCCGAGGAAAGTACCCGGTTGTACGGCACTGCCGCCGTGAAGACGCTGGAATTCCCGTGGCCCCCCAACCGCCGCGAAACGTACCTCAAGGAAATTCAGTCCGTCCTCGCGGGGGACTCCAACGCGCTGCCTTCCGATGATCAGGTCCACCCTCTGATCCAGACGATTGCATCCTCGGACGGCGTGGTGATCGCCGGCGGCGGAAACATGAACTCGCCGTACGGTTGGCTGCTCTACGAGCGTGCTGCGGTGGGAGCAATCGCCAAGGCATTGGGTAAGCCGTTAGTCATCTCCGGGCAAACTGTTGGCCCCGTGCTTACCGGCCCGGACTACGACACAGCGCTGGAACTGTACCGTTCAGCGGCCTTATCCAGCGTACGCGAGCGCACGTCCCTGCAGATGATGCGCGACGCCGGAGTCCCGGCAGGCCTCACCCTGGACGATGCAAGCTTCCTCATCAGCGATCCGACCAGCCGCCCCGAGCCGTCCTCAGCGTCGCCCACGTATTCGCCCAGTCCGGAGCGGCCATTCCTCGTGGCCAGCTTCGCAGGCGGAACCGGCGCCATGGACAAGGATGACTTCAACCAGCGTGTGGCAGAGCTGCTGGACAGAATCGCAAAGGCCGGCGATCTCGACGTCGTGATGATTCCGCACATGTCGCATCCCGGCAAAGCGGATCTGGACATCGAAACTCACGAGGATATCCGGCGTCGCATGACGTGGGACAGGGTCACCGTGTGCGGGCAATTCACGGCGGAAGAGGCCGCGGCCCTCACCGCACAGGCCGAATTGGTGGTTGCGAGCCGGTACCACCCGATTGTCTTTGCCCTTTCAGCGGGTGTGCCATGCCTGGGACTCGCTGTGGATTACTACGGAGAAGTCCGGCTGGGCGGTGCGCTGGCCAATTGGGGCCTCGGCCACACGTTGAGGTCCCTGCGTCATATAGTGACCCCCGAATTTGATGAATTCGTGGATGAATTCTGGAGCCGAAGGGACGAGATCCGCTCATACCTTCTAGAGCTGAGCCCGGCGCACGCCCGATTCCAGGGCGACTGGTGGGACGCCGTCGTACGCGCCCTTAGGGGTGCGTCCGAAGAAGCCCCGGTCTTGGGCACCTTGGCGCCGGCTTTTCCGGAACTGGATTCCGGAGAGCACCCTGTGGCAGCCAAGCTGACAGCGAACAACGAGTCGCATATTGGCCACCAGTCCGTGGAATTGTTCCGGCTGACCCATGCACTCGAGGACACCACCGCTACCTTGGCTGCGGTTGAGGCTGAAGCCGCCCAACTCCGGCTACAACTCGGGGCCCTGGAGTCCAGCCGGGTAGTCCGGTTGGCGCGGTGGCTGAGGTTGCTGAGGCGCTGAGCCGTGCACCAATCCCTAGCCAACGCACAGCCGGTCTTCCAACAGCCAGCAGGGTTCCGTGGGTAGAGTAGAGGCCTGAACATCGCCGGATTGCACTGATACGGAGAACTCATTGTCAGCTTGGCTTGAACTTGGACCAGACAACTACGTCTTGGAAACCGAGGGATCGTTACTTAACACCGGGCTTGTGGTGGGCTCTGAGCTTGCCATGGTGATCGACACCGGTTGCGGCCCACGTCAGGGCCGGGAGATCCTCGCTGCTGTCCGCGAGAAGACGCAGCTGCCGCTGGTGGTGGTGAACACCCACGCCCACTACGACCACTTCTTTGGGAACGCGGTTTTCGCGGACGACGGCGTCACGGAGTTTTGGGCCCACGCCAACTGTGCAGCGGCAATCGAACGCGACGGCGACAATCAGCGCCGCTTCGTAGCCACCAACGAACCCGAGATGGCCGCGGGGGAGGGCGACGCCGTCGGGATTGTGGTCCCTAACGCCCTTGTTCGTGACCAGCCGGTTCTCGTGGACCTCGGTGGAATCACGGCGACCCTTTTCTACTTGGGCCGCGCGCACACCGACGGAGACCTGATGGTGGGCACCGCCTCGACGCTGTACGTGGGCGATGTGGTGGAGCACGGCGCTTACCCGTCCTTCGAGGATTCCTATCCCGAGGAGTGGGCCGATGCCCTGAGGCACATCTCTGCGCTCCGGCACCGCTACGAATTCCTGGTCCCGGGACACGGCAAACCAGCCAGCGACAGTTTTGTTAAGACCATGGCGGACACCATGGGTACAGCCGTGCGGCAGGCCACCCAGTCCATACGTGACATGCCCTCCGATGCCACCAAGGCCATTCCGGTGCTGCCTTACGGTCCTGAACAGTCGCGCTGGTTCATCAAGAGGCTCCAGGAAACCAACGCCCAACACGGACGGGTTTCCTTGGCCACACCGGATTTCGGCCCTAGCTCCACCGGCTCCTACCCCTCATGACAGGTTCCTTACAATTTTCGTGATTGGTTCCTCCTAACCATGGACTAATTGCTGCCAGGGGTTTTAGGATGAAGGCGACCATCGGTTTCGCGACTACCTGGGGGTGTCGAGATGACGGGTTCACGCGCTTTCCCGCGTGCTACCAGCATTCTCCGCTCTGTCATGGTCGCGGGCGCTGGGACGGCCCTCTGGATGGTCCTCTCAGCCACAGCTGCAAGCGCTGACTCAGGAACGTCAGGCAAGCACTCGCTCACGGATGGACTGACCTCAACCATTTCGTCCACTGTCTCCTCCGGTCCTGCCATCAGCATCCCTGTGCTCAATGTTCCGTTGCCCGCGCCCGTCAAGGCCCTGGTGCCACAGGAAGCGGTCCACGTTCCCGTGCCGGCAGTAGCACCCATCGTCCACCAAGTGAGCAACAGCGTTGACCACCTGGCGGGTTCGGCCCCGGTGGTTGGCAGTGTTGTTCCCGTCGGTACGGTTGGCGCCGTGGTCAATACCGTGGTGGTTCCTGCCGCCGGTGCAATAGACCACACGGTGCAGGTTGTGGTTCCCCCGGTCAACCAGGCCGTGGAACCCGTCCAGCTGGCCCCGGTAACTGATGGTGTGAACCCGGTTGTTGATCCGGTTGTCGGTGTGATCGGCGGCGTCCTTCCGCCGGTTGATTCCCTGACGCCGCCCGCTGGGATCCTCCCGGTTACTACTCCTCCGACGACTGCTACGCCTCCCACGACGGACCCAGGGTCCCTGCTCCCGGCGCTGCCTGACGCGGTTAAGGCGATCGGCGACGGCGTCGAAAGTTCCGCCGCCATCGCGGTGACCGAAGCGGCAGCGGGACGTGAAGCGACGGCTCGGACAGCCGGGTTCGGCACGGTTGCGATGTCCCAGGCCGGGAGCAATTTTGGGACCGCCGGTATCACCACCGTTCTCGATGCGGAGTGGGCACAGCCCGCCCCAGGAGACCCTTCGAACCTTCCGGTCGGCCCCGGCACGGTACCCGTTGGTGCCACTGGCGCGGGCTTCAGCAGTTCCCAGAACGGCCCTCCCGGTCCGGCAGCCGCCTTCCTTCACGGCGCGCTGATCATTCCTGCAGACCTCCTTACCGGCCCAAACGCGGCCAGCTACCAAGAATCACCAGCCCCGGTCTTCTCTGACCCCGGCTCCTCTCCTGACTAGGTTCCCAGCCCGCCGCTGATCGTTGCGCGGCATAAGGCACATTGGGCGCTCCGGAACCGGACGTCCCTGGAACCTAAAACTTCAGGAGAAGACCACCATGAATACGACCATCCGCACGTGCCTGATCGGCACCTGCTTTGCTGGGGGCGTCATCGTCCTCAGTGCGACGGCGGCCAACGCCGCCGACACCACCAGTGGTAACAACGGAACCCTTTCCGGCACCCAAGTGGTGGCGCCAGTTACCGCTCCAGTCAACGTCAACAGCACTTCGCTGGGAATCCTCGGCACATCGACCGCGACCTCCGGCACCGCCGCCCCATCGGGAACGTCGGGAGCCGCGCCGGCAGCCGGTACCAGCGGTTCCAAGGGCATTGGCTCAGGTACGCAAGTAGTCGCCCCGATTACTGCGCCAGTAAACCTGGGCTCGTCGTCAGTGGGTTTGTTGGGGGGTTCCACTGCGACGGGCCCGGCATCGTCATCCACTGCTCCGGCAGCTTCGGCTCCGGCAGGGGCCACGACCAATGGCTCGAAGGGCGCCGCTTCGGGTACACAAGTGGTCGCTCCGGTGACCGTTCCCGTTACGGTCGGTTCGACGTCGGCGGGCGTGCTGGGGGATTCGTCCGCTAGTTCAGCTCCGGCAGCTTCGACCCCGGCAGCTTCGGCTCCGGCAGGGGCCACGACCAATGGCTCGAAGGGCATCGGTTCGGCTACGCAAGTTGTCGCTCCGGTGACCGTTCCCGTCACGGTTGGTTCGACGTCGGCGGGTGTCTTGGGGGATTCGTCGGCTGGTTCCGCACCAGCAGCTTCGACCCCGGCGGGCACCGCTCCGGCAGCAGGTTCAAGCTCGGCTCCGGCTGGCTCAACGACTAGCGGCTCGAACGGCATCGGTTCAGGAACGCAAGTAGTTGCGCCGATTGCGGCGCCCGTAAACCTGGGCTCGTCGTCAGTGGGTGTGTTGGGGGGTTCCACTGCGGCGGGTCCAGCGGCGTCCACTACTCCGGCGACAGGCTCAAGCTCCGGGGCCACAACTAGTGGCTCCGGCGGTATCGGTTCGGGGACGCAGGTAGTTGCTCCGGTGACGGTTCCTGTGGGCGTGGGTTCGACGTCGGCAGGCGTCTTGGGGGATTCCGTACTCACGGCGGGTTCCGCTGGAACTCCCGGCGCAGCAACTCCGGCTGGTTCGAACGGAGGCACAACATCCGGCGATAACGGAGTCGTCTCCGGCACCCAGTTGGTCATCCCTGTTACTGCTCCCCTGAGCGTCGGCTCCGTCACCCTTGGCATCGGTGGTGCCTCCGCCGGTGGAGTGACCCCTCCGGCCGTCATCCCTCCAGTAGCCACGCCCCCGGTTGTCACCCCTCCTGCTGGCGGCACCAACAATGGAGGCGCTGACAATGGCGGCGCTGACAACGGTGGCGCTCCGACCGATAACGTCATCAGCACCCCGGCCATGGGCGGGCTCACCGAAGGCGTTATCACAGCAGGTGTGAGCACCGGCGCGGCTGACGCTGGAATTCGAGTGGAGGCTGCTGCCGCTATCACCGGGGCCGCCAAAGGTGCCGTTCTGGCAGCGCCCACGGCCGCCGTCGTCGGAAGCTCCCGCGCCTTGGCCAGCACCGGTCTGAATGCCGCAGTGATCGCTTGGGCCGTTGGCTTGGTGCTCATGGGCCTGGCCTTCGCGGCCGCCGGCCAGAGGAAGTCAGCCGCCAACGCCTGGTTGCTGGGGTAACCGTTCCACACTGAAGTTGCCGCGGTCCCGGAAACGGAACCGCGGCAACTACGGGCCGGTGACGCCGTGGTCATAGGATGAAGGCGATGACCACCACCCAAGCGAACCAAAACTTCAGCCTCCGCAGCATCGCGCTCCCGGCGTTCGGGCCCGCGCTTTTGTTCTGTATTGGCGAGGGGGCGGTGCTTCCGATCATCGCACTGTCCGCGCGGGACCTCGGAGCTTCGGTTGCTGTCTCTGCCCTGATCGTGACACTGATAGGTCTCGGTTCCTGGATCTTCAACATTCCGGCGTCCATCATCACCATGAAGTTCGGTGAACGGTGGGCAATTGTCGGAGCCGGTGCTGCGGGTGCGATCGCACTCGGTGCGGCTGCGTTCGCACCGCACATGGGCAACGGGATCTGGTTACTGGCCGTCGCCATGACGTTGGTGGGAATGTCCGCCAGTGTCTTCAACCTGGCCCGGCAGAAGTTCCTGACTGAGGCGGTTCCGGTCATGTTCCGGGCGAGGGCCCTGTCCACGCTGGGCGGCGTCACTAGGATCGGTATTTTCATTGGACCGTTTATCGGTGCCGGAGTGATGCAGTTCGCGGGGATCAGCGGGGCTTACTGGGTGGGGTTCGTGGGAATGATGGCGGCGGCAATATTGTCGCTCACCATCCCGGACCTGGTGGTCCCTGACGCGTCCGACGGCGGCCCCCGGCCTCCGGCGTCGACGTTGAAGAGCGTGGCGGTTTCCCATGCGGGAGTGTTCCTGACGGTGGGTTTCGGCATCCTTCTGCTCAGTGCGCTACGTGCTTCGCGTCAAGTGGTGATCCCCCTGTGGGCTGACAACCTGGGGCTCGACGCCACGCACGCGTCGTTGCTCTATGGCCTTTCCGGGGCGATCGACATGCTGGTCTTCTACCCGGCAGGCAAGCTCATGGACCGCAAGGGCCGGCAGTGGGTGGCCGTTCCTTCCACGCTGATCATGGGAACAGCCTTGATACTGATCCCCTTCACCGGGGGATTTGTGTCCCTGCTGCTCGCCGCGCTGTTGATCGGGTTCGGCAACGGCATCAGTTCCGGACTGATTATGACCCTGGGTGCCGATTTCTCGCCGGACAACGGGCGCAGTCATTTTCTGGGTATTTGGCGCTTCATCTCAGACTCCGGATCCACGGGTGGGCCGGTGCTGCTTTCCGGGCTGACCGCTGCAGTCTCGCTCTCCACGGGGATCTGGGCCACGGGCGTCCTGGGGTTTGCCGCGGCGGCCGTGTTCGCCGTCGCAATTCCCCGCCTTAAGCACCGCCGGAACTACTAAGGGGACCCTGCGACTATCCGGTGACGAAACTCACCGGAGATTCACAGGAAAGTCACCTCTCTGGATAAACTCAATCAAGCTGCGTTCGCGGCCAATTTTCGGTGCTCTTTGGGGGCGCTAGAGCAAAAGGGCGAAAAAATATATGCGAGACCACCGGAGAGCAGTACGCTCACGTCTCATTCTTGTCAGTGTGGCCGCCCTGTTGGGGACTGCACTTCCCGCTCTCCCGGCGGCGGCAACCGAAACGCCGGCTCCCACGCCGAGCGCGGGGCCGGTGACGCCGGGGACTGATTCAACCACCATTCCAACGGACCAGTTCATAGTGAAGTTCAAGGACCGGGCCGGCATTCAGTCCATCGATCCGCAGAAGTCCTTCAACCAGGCCGCAAATGCGGTGGGCGTGCCGGTCAAGAAGGTGCGCACCACGGGCTCGGGCGAGCAAGTGGTGCGCACTGACCGCAAGCTCGGCGGCCCGGAAGCCAAGAAGTTGGTGGCCACCCTGGCAGCCGATCCCAGCGTGCAATACGCAGAACCGGACGCTATCATGAGGCCCCTGGCGCTTGCACCGAACGACTCGCTGTTCAAGTATCAGTGGAACCTCGGTGCGGGGACAGGTGGAATCAACGTCCTTGGCGCGTGGGATGTCAGCCAAGGTCAGGGCAGCGTAGTGGCCGTGGTCGATACCGGGATTCTTCCGCACAGCGATCTGGACGCCAACGTTCTCCCCGGCTATGACATGATCAGCGACCCCGCGGTAGCACGTGACGGCGATGGCCGCGACCCCAACCCGCGGGACGAGGGCGACGCGACGTCGGCCGGTCAGTGTGCGGCCGGTGAGGCTGCCCGGAATTCCTCGTGGCACGGCACGCACGTTGCAGGCATCATCGCGGCAGTTGCCGGGAACGGGCAGGGCATTGCCGGCGTGGCGCCCAAGGCCAAGATCGTACCCGTGAGGGCTATCGGCACCTGTGGTGGCTACACGTCCGACATTGCCGATGGCATCAGGTGGGCCGCGGGCGGTTCGGTGAGCGGAGCTCCCGCCAATGCAAATCCGGCTCGTGTGATCAACCTCAGCCTCGGAGGCCAGGCAACCTGCTCCTCCACGTACCAGAACGCCGTCGACTTCGCTCGAAGCCAAGGCGCAGTGGTAGTGGCAGCGGCCGGAAACGACAACATCGATGCCTCTCAGATCAGCCCGGCGAATTGCCAGGGCGTCATGGCCGTGGGTGCCAGCACCCGGACAAACGTGAAGGCGTACTACTCAAACTTCGGCCCGAAAGTTGATATCTACGCTCCGGGTGGAGACATGACCAACAATGTCGTTGACGGCATCGTCTCCACGCTGAATGACGGCACGGACACTGCCGGCGCCGAAGCTTATTACCTGAAGGCCGGAACTTCCATGGCCGCACCCCATGTGGCCGGGGTCGCGGCTTTGATGCTCTCAAAGTTCCCGGCCTACACACCGGATGAAGTCAGAGCGACCATGCTGGTCACCGCCTCCACCGCCGGCGGCGTAAACCTTGTGAATGCAGGACTGGCTCTGCGCAATACGGCCCAGGACGCTACCCCTCTCCAATCGCAGGTCCCTGTCATCGACGGGCAACCTACCGTTGGTAACACGCTCTCCACCACCGCCGCAGACTGGGTGGGAATCGAGAGGGCAACGGTTGCCTACCAGTGGCAGCGGGACGGGGTAGCCATTCCCGACGCCGTCAGCCCCGCCTATACGCTGGCCCCCGCCGATGTAAACGCTGCCATCTCCGTGACGGTGACAGCTACCAAGAGCCATTTCCCGGCGGTCTCGGCGACGTCGGCGGCAACGTCTCCGGTGCAGGCAGGAACCCTGACCCGGGCCACTCCGGTGATCAGCGGTTCGGCCTATGTGGGCAATATGCTCTCGGTGGACGCCGGAACGTGGGGTCCGGCTCCCGTATCCCTGGCATACCAATGGTCCCGAGGTGGCGTTCCCATCGACGGTGCTACCGCCGCTCAGTACACACTGACTGAAGCCGACACGGGCGCGACGGTCACAGCAACAGTGACCGCGACCAAGGACGGTTACCAGCCGACGTCGGTCACTAGCGACGCCACGGCAGAAGTCGTGACTGCCGACAAGGCCGTGGCTCCAGAGCCCGTGACCTTCACCGACGCCCCGTACATGGCCGACGACAAGTACACCATCCCTGCCTCAGCGAACTTCGACTACCAGGTGGACGGAACAACGACGCCGGCAGGAACCTACCCGGCGCGCGGCCAGGTGAAGGTGGTGGCCAAGGTACATAGCGGCTTCGCGCTGTTGACCGGGGCCCAAGCTACGTGGACTGCGTACTTCAGCACCAAGGGACCCGCTTTCACGGCACCAGCCCAGTCACCGTTCACGGATGTGACCACCACCCAACCGTTCTACACGGAGATGGCGTGGCTGGCCGACCGGAAGATCTCCACGGGTTGGGTTGAAGCTGATAAATCCGTGACGTACCGTCCCTCGGCTTCGATCACCCGTGATGCCATGGCAGCCTTCCTGTACCGCATGGCGGGCTCTCCCGATTACACACCGCCGGCCGTCTCGCCGTTCACGGACGTCGCTACCACCCAGCCGTTCTACAAAGAAATGTCGTGGCTGGCCCAGACAGGAATCTCATCCGGTTGGATCGAATCTAATGGGTCCCACACATACCGGCCACTGACTTCGATCAGCCGCGATGCCATGGCCGCCTTCCTGTACCGTCTGGCCAACAAACCGGACTTCGTTCCACCGGCAACCTCGCCGTTCTTTGATGTGAGTCCGGGCCAGCTGTTCTACAAGGAAATGACGTGGCTGGCGGACCAGAGGATTTCCACCGGCTGGCAGGAGACGCCGACTACCAAGAGCTACCGCGCGCTTTCTCCGATCAATCGCGATGCCATGGCTGCATTCCTTTACCGGATGCCGTAAGGCTCACGGTCGGGACGAGCCGGCAGGGCCAGCGCGCCGCAGAGTCAGTTATATGCGGCGTGCTGCCCTGCCAAACAACCACGTGCCACCAAGGGCGGCTGCGTAGCCTGCCACGACTATGAAGGCCGTCCCGGCCCAGAAATAGTCCACGGTACTGTCCTGGCTCAGGCCAGGAAGGATCTGGGCAAGCGAATACGCTGCCACCACCACGCCGGCAAGCAGCGATGCGACACTAAGCCACACCCAGAGCCGTGAGGCTGCCCAATGTTCGCCGTACCCGTCCCAAACGTTCCAACTGCTGCCCGTGCGGAGAATGAGCCACCCTGCCGGGAGCATGACGGCCCCCACCACCAAGAAGGCAGCGACGACGTCGGCCGGGCGATGCCATTGGTTGATCAGGGTAGAGACACCCGTGGCCACGGCGAAGGTGCTCCCGAGGAAACCAACCAAGGGCCTCCATCGGGGCGACACCATCAGAAAAACCGCCGCAGCCGCGGATGCAGCCAGAGTGGTGTGCCCCGAGGGAAGTGAGTTGAAATCAAGGGTTTGGACACCCCGATTGGGCCTGTCCGGGATGACGAATTTCAGCAGCTGCGTGGCCAGGTTAGCGGCGACGCAGGCAAGCACCGCGATTCCCGCCGCCCTCCAACGGCGGCGGGCCACGGTCACGAAAAGAACCACGACGGCGGCGATCGCCAGCGACAGCATGGGCAAGAGGTCCAAGAACTCCGTGGAGGCCCTTCCCGCAGAACCACTCAATTCGGTGGCTTCGACCAATGCGGATTCGTCGATGAATTGACCGGCGGTGGTGCGGACAAAGAAATAGTACGTTGCGGCGATGCCGAGGAAGCTTGCCGCGGTGGCCAAGGTAAACAGCACGCCCGAACCCGCGCCCGCCTCGCGTTCCCGATGCGGCCGTTTGCTCGACCTGCCGCTCACGCGGAATTGCTGGTAACTCATTCTCTTAAGACTGCCACACAGACGGGGGACGCCGGACGACGTCGGGCGCCCTAGGCTGCGACCGAGTAGCCCATCGCTGCCATCATCGAGTGCAACATCGTGGATACCCAGATGGACACGGCCACCATGTCCACCACGTAGACGGCGATGAGCGCCCACACCGGCAGCAACCCGCGCTTGGGCGCCACTTTGTGCACGATCACTGAGCGTCCCACCACGTAGACCGCCCCGTTCAGGAAAGCCCAAGCCCAGTGGAACGGACGTACGACGCCGATCTTCAGCAACCGCTGGTGGTCCAGGTAGGCCAGGAAGACCATGAGCCCCCATGCCAGGAGGCCAAAGATCAGGGTCACGAAGTAGCCCGGGGTGTACATCGAAAGAGGATCGATCGTGTGCACGCCCTGGCGGGTGGTGATGTACCTGAACTGCGGCTGCCAGGTGGACAGCAGCAGGACGGAGACCAACGGCAGGAACGTGATGACCCAGATGAAGGGGTTGTATACAGGCGTCTGTTCACTGAGCTGGGTTCGCGGCTGAACGTAGCGCGCTGGCTGGTACGGGCCCTGATGGTACTGGCCTGGCTGGAATTGCCCCTGCGGGTACGGACCTTGCTGGAACTGGCCCGGCTGCTGGTACGGGCCGGGCTGGAACTGGCCGGGCTGCGGTGCCGCAGGCCGGAGGTGCGCGGTCCATGCCTGTCCATCCCACCACCGGACTTGGCGCGGATCAGCAGGGTCCGGGTACCAACCGGCTGGCGTCGTCGAACCGGGCATAGGCTGCGTCATGCGTCCCCCATAGTGAGTCGTGAATTCGAGGATATCGTGTTCGGTGTCATCTCTTTGCAAACGCCCCTCTACATCGTCGGCGGGACGGTGTAAGGATAGGTTATGACGTTCTTCGACGACATGCCTGAATCGACGCAAGGGTCGCGCAAACCCCGGCCGGTCAGGCCGGCTTGGGCCGGTCCGCCGTCGAACGAACTGCCGGGCGTACTGCACATCGGAGAGTTCCTCCACAGCAGCGAGCGGATGGTCTTGGCACTGAAACTGGTGGAGGTGTATTCCACGGGCTGCCTGCTGGATCTCGCTTGGACGGTCCGTCGGCGTGGGGACTCGGACAACCAATGGCGTGAGGTTATGGACCAGGGCTTCAACCATCCAGGATCGCGAACAGCGTGGGATAGCGGCCTGATGGTGGGCATTTCCTACGCCGATGGCGGCCGGGCGATCGCCGCGCAGGATGTTCCGGCCGTGCCCGGAAATGACGACGTCGCCGGGCCGGTTCTTGCCGTGTTGGGTCGAGGCGGTGGCGCCGCCAATGATGAGATGGTCCAAGCATCGGCACGCTACTGGTTGTGGCCGTTGCCGGTGGAGGCCGACACGCAGCTCGTGGCCCAATGGGAAGCGCTCGGGGTGCCTGAAAGCTCCCTGACGCTGTCCGCGGAAGAACTGAGTGCCGCGTTGGCGAACATCCGGACGTACTGGTCCGAATAGTCGTACTGGTCCCAATAGTCATTGTTTAGAGTGGCTCTATGCCCGAGCCTCTTCCAGCCATGCCCTCGATCGAGGAACTCCTCGAGTCCGCCCACGTTGTATCGCTGCCCATGCGGGTCAAGTTCCGCGGCATTACGGAACGGGAAACACTGCTCGTGCAAGGTCCGCTGGGCTGGGGCGAATTCTGCCCCTTCCCCGAATACGACGACGACGAATCCTCGCGGTGGTTGGCAGCGGCCTTGGAAGCGGGCTGGCTTGGCTTCCCGCGGACGCTCCGCGAGAGCGTCCCTGTCAACGCAACTGTTCCAGCCGTCCCCGCGGAGCGTGTTCACGAGGTGCTGGCCCGCTTTGGACGCGTAGATGCCGTCAAGGTCAAAGTCGCTGAACGCGGGCAATCCCTGACGGACGACCTCGCCCGCGTCACCGCAGTCCGGCAGGCCCTACCGGACGCCGCGATCCGCGTCGATGCCAACGGTGGATGGGACGTGGAGCAGGCCGTGGCAGCGCTGGGTGCCCTGGCCGCCGTCGAGCTTGAATACGCAGAACAACCCGTACCCACTATCGAAGGGCTGGCCGAAGTGCGGCGACGCCTCGCAGCCCAAGGAAGTCCTGTGCTGATAGCTGCAGACGAGAGCGTCCGCAAAGAGGACGATCCCCTTCGAGTGGCCCGCGCGGGGGCCGCCGACCTCATCGTGGTCAAGGTGGCGCCGCTCGGCGGAGTGCGGCGCGCACTGGACATCGTGTCCCAGGCCGGGCTGCCCGCCGTCGTAAGTTCGGCGTTGGATACCTCGATCGGCATCCGTGCCGGGCTGGCTTTGGCCGCGGCGTTGCCATCGTTGCCCTACGCCTGCGGGCTGGGGACGGTCTCACTGTTCGCCTCCGACGTGACGGCCGATCCTCTGGTGGCCGACGACGGCGCGATCCGGCTACGCGACGCCGTCGCCGATCCCGGACTATTAGAGCGGTACGCGGCCACGGGCGAACGCCGCGACTGGTGGCTGAAGCGGCTCCGCCGAGTGCACGCCGTGCTGGCAGGTACGGGCCCGCACGGGCATGCATAGACTCGCCCATAGACTGGAACGGTGACTTCCCAAGACTCCCTCACCTCTATCGCCGCCGCACGAATCGTCGTAACTGCGCTGCTCGACGGGGGTGTGCGCCATGTGGTGGTGGCGCCGGGCTCACGCTCGGCACCCATGGCGTACGCCCTCGCTGAGGCCGAGGCGGCCGGGCGGGTTCGCCTCCACGTGCGCATCGACGAGCGTGACGCGGGATTCACGGCCTTGGGACTTGCCCTGTCCACCGAAGCCCCCGTCGGCGTCGTGACAACCTCGGGAACGGCTGTGGGCAACCTCCTTCCATCCGTCATGGAGGCCAACCACGCCGCCGTCCCGGTGATTGTGGTCTCCGCCGACCGGCCCCAGGAACTCCATGGCACGGGAGCCAACCAAACCACCGCGCAACTGGACCTTTTTGGTGAGCACGTGCGTTTCGCCGTCGACGTTCCGGCCGGCGAGGATCCTTCGCGAGCTGTTGCCACTGCCCTCTACGCCGCCACGGGCGCACTGGAAGGCACACCGCCCGGACCGGTCCAAATAAACCTGGCGTTCCGCGACCCACTGGTCCCAGGGAACGGTGATGCTTTGCCCGCCACTACCGGCCACGGTGTTTTCCATTACGACGCCGGTCCGCAAGCGTTGGATCTGCCGGCGGCCTCCACCGAACTCGCCGAGCGCCGGACCGTGGTCCTGGCCGGGCACGATGCGGGCCCTATAGCCGAGGCCTTTGCCCGGGCCCACGGACTGCCCCTGCTCGCCGAACCGTCCTCCAACGCACGCTTCGGCCCGAACGCAGTGGGCCCCTACAGGCTCCTGCTCGAACACTTCGGGCCCGGGTCACCAACCCCGATTGAGCGCGTTGTCCTCTTCGGCCGGGCAACGCTTTCCCGGCCCGTAACAACGCTGCTGGCCCGTGAATCCGTGGAATCAGCGATTTACCAGCCCGTTCCCGTGGCATGGTACGAGGCCGGCCGGCGGCGCGAGGCCCCCATCGAAACCCTCCACGAACTGGCTGACTTTGCGGGCCGGGGCACTGCGGAATGGTTGGATGCCTGGCTCCTCGCCGGGGCAGCCGCGCAGCATGCCATGGACGGCGTGCTCGCTTCAGAGGACGACGCGAACGGTCCTGGCGTGGGAGCCGCTGTGTGGGAGCATGCGCGCGGACACCTTGTGCTTGGTTCATCGAACGGCATCCGCGACGTCGACCTTGCCGGGCGGCCGCCTAGGGAACCCGCGGCCACGGTCTATGCCAACCGCGGGCTGGCAGGGATCGATGGCACCGTTTCCACAGCGACGGGTATTGCGCTCGGAAGTGGACGGGAAACCACGGTGTTGCTCGGCGATGTGACCTTCCTGCACGACGTCGGCGGCCTCCTCCTCGGCTCAGGCGAACCGGTGCCGGATCTGCGCATCGTGGTCCTCAATGACTCCGGGGGTGCCATCTTCGGGCTCCTCGAACACGGCGCCGTCCAGGATTCAGGCGCCTACGGCACCGCCGTCGAGCGCCTCTTTGGCACGCCCCACACAGTGGACATCGCCGCGCTGGCTGCGGCATACGGCGTCGGATACAAAAAAGTAAGCACGACGGCGGAACTCGCCGTCGTGCTTACCGGGCCTTTGAAGGGCCGCACGATTGTGGAAGTGTGCACTGACCGTTCAGGCCTGCGCACCCTTCATTCGCGTATCAAGGATGCTGTTGCCGCGGCCGTGTCCCAAGTGTTGCTCGGGGCATAACCGCGGCAGCGGGCTACAGAACGCGGCTCAGGAATTCCTTGGTCCGCGCGTGCTGGGGGTTGGCGATGATCTCCCGGGGGTCGCCGGATTCAACCACCACGCCGCCGTCCATGAAGGTGAGCCGGTCGCCCACTTCGCGGGCGAAGCCGATCTCGTGGGTTACCACGATCATGGTCATGCCGGACTTCGCGAGGTCCTTCATGACGTTCAGGACGTCGCCCACCAGCTCGGGGTCCAGTGCGGAGGTGGGCTCGTCGAAGAGCATCAGTTCCGGTTCCATGGCCAGGGCCCGCGCGATCGCGACGCGTTGCTGCTGGCCTCCTGAAAGCTGGCCGGGGTAGTGGTTGGCGCGGTCAGCCAGACCCACCCGGTCCAGGAGTTCAAGGGCCTGCTTTTTAGCGGCGCCCTTGTTCTTTCCCTTGACCTGCACGGGAGCTTCCATGACGTTGTACAGCGCTGTCTTGTGCGGGAACAGGTTGAAACGCTGGAACACCATGCCGATCTCCCGGCGCTGCGCAGCGATCTCCTTGACTTTCAGGTCGTGGAGGCGGCCGTTGACTTCGCGGTAGCCGATCAGTTGATCGCCCACGGAGATGCGTCCGGCGCTGATGCTCTCCAGGAGGTTCACGCAGCGGAGCATGGTGGATTTGCCGGAACCGGACGGCCCGATGACTACCGATACTTCGCCTTGGTTGACGGTCAGGTCAATGCCGCGGAGGACGTGGTGGGGGCCGAAGTACTTGTGAAGCCCTTCGATGCGCACCAGGGGTTTGTCGGTGGTGGTGCTCATTTTGCCTCATCCTCGGGGTCGTCCATCATCAAAGACGGTTCTGCTGCGGCGCTCGGTGCCATCGCGGCTGAAGCCTTCGCTGCTGCAGGGTTGATGACTGCAGGGGCCAGGTTGTCTACACCCTTGCCGTAGTAGGCCTCGATGTAGTGCTGGCCCACCATGAGCAGGCTGGTGATGACCAGGTACCAGATAGCGGCCACGATCAGCAGCGGCACCGGAAGGTAGATCCGGTTGGCCAACGCGTTGGTGGCGAACGTCAGGTCCAGGGTGAACGGCACGGCCAGGACCAGGGAGGTGGTCTTGAGCATGCCGATGGTCTCGTTGCCCGTCGGGGGGACGATGATGCGCATGGCTTGGGGCAGGATGATCCGCCACATGATTTTGGCGTTGCTCATGCCCAGGGCCTCGGCGGCTTCGGTCTGTCCCTTGTCCACGGACTTCAGGCCGGCACGGAAAATCTCCGCCAAGTACGCCGATTCGTTCAAGCCCAAGCCCAGGATCGCAGCCACAAGCGCGGTGATGACCGTGTTGGTGTCAACGCTGAACAGTTCGGGACCGAACGGCACCCCGGCACTGATCTTCGGGTAGAGAACTGCGACCAAGCCCCAGAACACCAACTGCGTGTACACAGGGGTTCCGCGGAAGAACCAGACCCAGAGCCATGCGGTGTAACGGAGAACCGGGTTGTCGGACTGGCGCATCACGGCGAGCAGGATCGCGAGGACGATCGCGATGACCATGGATGCCACGGTGAGCAGGAGCGTCCAACCGACGCCCTGCACCACCTTGGTGTCCAGGATGTACGTGCCCACAACGTCCCAGCGGAAGTTGGTGTTGGTGACCACGCTCTGGATCATCAAGGCCAGCAGGCCAAGGATGATAAGTGCGCTGACCCAGCGCCCCGGGTGCCTGACCGGGACCGAATCGTTCAGTACCGGGGCTTTGTGGCCTCCATGGTGGTCCATGTGTGCACCTGATTTGTGATCGGTGGCGGGAATACTCAAGACTTGGCCGCCGGGTTTACCTCGGAGGTGGTGAGGGCGCCTTCGGCGTTGCCCCAGCCGGCCAGGATCTTCTTGTAGGAACCGTCAGCCATGAGCTTGGTCAGCGTCTTTTGGATGAGGGCGGCGAGGGCGGTGTCGGACTTTGCCACGGCAATACCCTGGGGAGCGGCGTCGTAGACGTCACCGAGCTTTTCAAGCTGGCCGTTGGTCTGGGCCAAGGCGTAACCGATGATGGGGGAGTCCGCTGCCATGGCGTCGATGCTGCCGTTGACCAAGCGTGTGGTGACATCGGTCTGGTTCTTGAGGGTGACGATGTTGATGGCAGGCTTGCCGTCAGCTGCGCACTTCTTGTTGCGGCCCGAAAGGTCCGGGTCCTCCTGGGTAGTGCCGGTCTGGACGCCGATGGACTTGCCGCACACGTCATCGAGGGAGAACTTCTTCGGGTTGCCCTTCTGCACAGCCCAGGCGGTGCCGGCGTTGAAGTAGCTCACCATGTTGACGGCCTTGAGCCGCTCAGCGTTGATCGTGAAGGAAGAAATGCCGAGATCATACTTCGGGCCAAGGGCCGGGAGGATGCCGGTGAACTCAGCGGTCTGCACCTGGACCTTGAGGCCCAAGGTGGCACCGATCGCTTTGGCGATGTCGACGTCGTAACCCACCGGAGTCTGTCCATCGGCACCGAGGAACTCCGCCGGAGCGTAAGAGGTGTCCGAACCAACGGTCAGGGTTCCCTTGGACTTCAGGGCCGCAGGGACCATGGCCGCAAGGGAGTCGTCCTTGGTGATGGTGGTGGGATCGAAGCTTGCGTTGGCGCTACCGGAAGCCGAAGCGGCACTTGAAGGGCCAGCTTGCGAGGCATTGGTGCAGCCGGTCAGTGCCAGAGCACCGATTGCAATGACTGCAGCAGCCTTGAGCGTCGAAGTGACCGGAAGCGAACGGGATTTCTGCATTTTCTTACCTTTTGTTGCAGCGGATGCGAAACTAATCGGTTCATAGTGTAACGCCGAACGTGAGATGTGCGTCACAGAAAACTAAGTTTTACTATTGGATAACTAGCTTAGTGAAAAATCAAGACCCGCGGTGAGGCTATTGTCTCGCATTCCAGACAGTTCCGCAGGCCGGAGGCAGGCTCCGGTGGGGCGTACTTCAGCTGTTGATGCCCAGCGATTCGAGCATCGGACGGAATTTGGCCCACGTCTCGGCGAGTTCGGCCTCGGGAACAGAGCCTTCGACGATTCCGCATCCCGCATACAGCCGGACGCTGGTGGGGCTTTCGATGATGGCGCCGCGCAGGGCAATTCCCCATTCGCCGTTGCCCGCGGCATCGAGCCAACCTACGGGCCCTGCGTACGGGCCGCGGTCCATGTGTTCCAGTTCGCGGATCAGTTCACCTGCCACCAGCGTGGGTGTTCCACACACTGCGGCTGTGGGATGGAGGGCGTTAATAAGTGCCAGGCACGTGGGGACATGCCCTTCGACGTCGGCGAGTTCGGCCTTGACGTCTGAGGCCAGGTGCCACACGTTGGGCAGTTCCAGAATGAACGGTTCGCTGTGCGCGTTCATCGCCTCAGAGAAGGGGGCAAGCTGTTTTGTCAGTGATTGGATCGCAATCTCATGCTCGTGGCGTTGCTTCTCCGACCCTGCCAAGACGCGTTCCGCGTACTCCATGGGTGAGCCGTCAATGCCTTCAGCGTCGCGCCGATCCAACGTTCCGGCCAAGACGCGTGCTTGTGCGGTCCGGCCCTCCACCTGAATGAGCATTTCCGGGGTAGCACCCACCAATCCGTCCACGCCGTACGTCCAGCATTCGCGGTATCGGCTGGCTAACTGCTGCAGGACCTTGGCGGTTTTGACACCGTGAGGCAGGGTTGCCACGACGTCGCGCGCCAGCACCAACTTTTCCAGCTTGCCTGTGCGAATCTGCGCCACCCCGTCGGCGACCGCCTGCTTCCAGTCCGCTTCGCTGAGCGAACCGCTCGCCAGGGTGGCGGTACCGTCCGCAGTTACGGGTGACAGGTCCTCGAAGGGTGACGGTTCGTCGTCGTCGTCCAGGCCCGTGCGAAGCCAGCCCGCCAAAGCGGCCAGGGCTCCTGCCTCGGTGAGTTCGACGTCGTCAAGGGTCAGTTGGGTGAGCCAGGACTTCCCGTCCCGGATCCCGACCACGATTTCAGGAAGGACAAGGCCCGATTCGAACGCCGACGTCTTGGAGAAGGCAAAGGAGCCGAAGGCCACCGGGCCGGTGCCGGGCAGTTCCACGGCATCGGTGACGTCGGCCTCGATCACCAGGTGGCGCCACCAGATATCGGCCTCAAGGAAACGGTCAGGGCCTGAGGCTGTGAACCGCGCCAGCTCACCGAATCCCACCAGTCCGTTCTCCCGCCTGGACCAGCACAGGACGTCGTCCCGGACCAGAAACGACGGCAGCCCCCCGGAGGATGAATCAACATCGAGGGGGACTGTCAAAGTGCGGAGCGTGCTCGTCATGATGGAACTACACTACTCCCGGGTTCAGGAAGAACTTGCCCCTTCTTCTACAGCGCAGCAAAGTCCGCTCAATGTCTGAGACAATTGCAGGGTGAACCGAGCATCCTTGGAAAAGCGTCCGGACGAAGTTGCGACGATGTTTGATGATGTCGCGCCAAAATACGATGTCGTCAATGATGTCCTGTCCATGGGGCAGACACGGCGTTGGCGCCGGATCGTTGTGGACGCCATGGATGTCAAGGTGGGCCAAAAGGTACTGGACCTTGCTGCCGGAACGGGCACGTCCAGCGAACCCTACGCGGACGCCGGCGTAGACGTAGTGGCATGTGACTTTTCCCTCGGAATGCTCAAGGTGGGTAAGCGCCGCCGGCCCGACATCGACTTCATCGCCGGGGACGCGACGAACCTGCCGTTCGCGGACAACAGTTTCGATGCCTCCACCATCTCCTTCGGTTTGCGCAATGTCGTGGAACCCCGCAAGGCCCTGGAAGAGATGCTGCGCGTCACCAAGCCCGGCGGCCGGCTGGTCATCGCCGAGTTCTCCCATCCAGTGGTTCCGCTCTGGCGCAACTTGTACACCGAATACCTGATGCGTGCGCTGCCGGCCATCGCAACCAAGGTGTCCTCCAACCCGGATGCCTACGTTTACCTTGCCGAATCCATCCGCGCCTGGCCGGACCAGGACAACCTCGCCCAATGGCTCAGTGACGCCGGCTGGACGGACATTACGTACCGCAACCTCAGTGGCGGAATCGTTGCCGTGCACCGGGCGCAGAAGCCTGCCGAGCATCGTGAAAGCGTTCCGGTGGCCAAACTGCGCCGCCACATCAAGCCGCGCCACCAGGCCGGATGACTTTTTTCGCCTGCTGATTTAGGACGACGTGAAAGTACTGATTGTTGGCGCCGGGCCAGCCGGCTCCACCGCTGCGTATTACCTCGCGACGGCCGGCATAGATGTCACCGTGCTGGAGAAGACCGCTTTTCCCCGTGAAAAGGTCTGCGGAGACGGCCTCACGCCGCGCGCGGTCCGCGAGATCCAAAAGCTCGGGCTGCCCCATGCCGTGGAGCAGGGGTGGCGCCGGAACAAGGGCCTGCGCCTGATTGCCGGCGGCCGCACCATCGAACTGCCGTGGCCGGAAGTCGCCGACTTTCCCACGTATGGCCTGATCCGCACCCGTCTCGGTTTCGACGAGTCACTGGCCCGCCACGCCCAGGCCGCGGGCGCCGTCGTGCTTGAACACCACAGCGTGACCACGGCCTTGCAGGATGAAGACGGCAGGGTGATCGGTGCCCGTGCTGCAATCCTCGATGAGTCCGGACGTAAGACGGGGCAAACGCGGGACTTCCATGCCGACGTCGTACTCGCCGCAGACGGAAACTCAACCCGGACCGCAGTGTCGCTCGGGATGCAAAAACGTGATGACCGCCCGCTGGGCGTGGCCGTCCGCACCTACTTCACGTCGCCCCGGCATGAGGACGACTGGATGGAAGGGTGGCTTGAGCTTCCTGGAAAGTCCGGGAAACCGCTGCCCGGCTACGGCTGGGTGTTCGGCGTGGGCGATGGCACATCCAATGTGGGCCTCGGCATCCTGAACTCCTCCAAGGAATTCGGCAAGCTCGACTACAAGCAGGTCCTGCGCGAATGGACCGCCGGAATGCCCCCTGAATGGGGCTTCACCCCCGGGAACCAAGTGGGGGAGATCCGCGGCGCTGCGCTGCCCATGGGCTTCAACCGCACGCCGCATTACTCGCCCGGGCTGCTGCTGCTAGGCGATGCCGGCGGCATGGTGTCACCGTTCAACGGCGAAGGCATCTCCTACGCGATGGAATCGGCCCGGTTCGCGGCAGAGTTCATCATTGACGCTTCCTCCCGCTCGGCGTCGGCCGGTTGGACCACGCACGACGCCGATGCGCACCTTGCGCGGTACGCGGACTACGTGCGGGGCCAATGGGGATCGCACTTTACGTTGGGCCGGCTCTTCGCGTCCCTCATTGGTAAGCCCGCGGTGATGAAGCTTGCGCTGCGCACGGGCATGCCCATTCCTGTGTTGATGCGCTTTGTGGTGCGCATGCTCGCCAACCTCACGGACCCTTCCGCAAAGGGCTTCGAAGACCGGGTCATCAGGGTTCTTGAGCTACTGGTGCCGCCCACCTCCAATACCTCTTCAGCCCGCTCTTTTCAGGCAGCCGGCTCCGACACCGCGGTTTCCGCAACAACTAGTTAGGGTTAAGCCGTGACGAATTCTGCCGAACACAGCTGGACGCATGCCGGGCACGGCCTGCCCGAGTCCAACGAGCCTTCCCTCAACACCACTGCGATTGCCACGGGCCTCCAGCTACCCGCGGGTTTTGCCGCCATCGCCGGGGATGCCGAGCTTGGTCCGGCTATCACCACCAACCTTGCACGGGTGGAAAAGAAGCTCCGCGAAGCCATCTCCAACTCCGACCCCCTGGCTGATGCAACGTCGCGTCACCTGGTGGAAGCCGGCGGCAAACGCATCCGTCCACTGTTGACCTTGCTCTGCGCACACCTCGGCGATGCCTCGCGTCCCGAGGTAGTCCAGGCCGCCGTCGTGGTTGAACTGACCCATCTGGCCACGCTCTACCACGACGACGTGATGGACTCCGCGCCGTTCCGTCGCGGCGCTCCCACTGCCCATGAAGTGTGGGGCAACTCGGTGGCCATCCTCACCGGAGACCTCATCTTTGCCCGCGCGTCGATTCTGGTGTCCGAGCTCGGATCCCGCGCGCTCGGCATCCAGGCCCGGACCTTCGAGCGGCTGTGCCTGGGCCAACTGCATGAAACCGTTGGCCCGCGTGAAGACGAAGATCCCGTGGACCACTACCTGTCCGTCATCGCAGACAAGACGGGTTCGCTGGTCGCTGCCTCTGGACAGCTGGGTGCGATCTTCGCCGGGGCCGATCCTGACTTCGAAGACCTGCTGGTGGAGTACGGGGAAAAGGTAGGCGTGGCCTTCCAACTCGCCGACGACGTCATCGACGTCACCGGTGTGAAGGTCAAGTCCGGTAAATCCCCGGGCACCGACCTTCGCGAAGGAGTGCCAACTTTGCCTGTCCTGCTGCTGCGTCGCGATGCCGCCGCGGGGGATGCCTCGGCAACTGCGCTCTTGGGACTGATCGATGGCGACCTGTCCTCCGATGAGGCTCTGGCCGAAGCGGTGGCTGGTTTGCGCGAGCACCCCGTCACCCAGGAGTCTTGGAAGATTGCCCGCCAGTGGTCCGCCGAGGCCGTCGCCGCTTTGGCGCCGTTGCCGGAGGGCGTTGTCAAAGCGTCGTTGACCAACTTTGCGCACGCAGTGGTGGACCGGAGCAGCTAGCCCCCTTTTTCTCGCGGCTTTGACGCGACAGGCGTCCGGACCCACCATGGGCCGGGCGCCTGTCTTGTGTGTGTAAGTATCCGGGGTCCTTTGGGCCGGACCTGTCTTTTGGTGGCGCCTCTTTTGATGGCGCTTCCCTTGATGGCGCTTAAACGAAATGGCCCCGGGTCGCTGCAACGTTACGAGTCATACGCTGCACCGAACCGGGACCACAATCTCCGTTCGCATCAGAACCACCGGAGGCATTTAGTGGATCCGTGAAAAGCTTATGACAGTCCTGTCACATATGCAACTCACTGGGTCAACAATTCTTTCGCTGCCGCAGGGGGTTTACGCAAAGCGCAAATCCTCCGCCACCAACTTTGAATTTCGAATGCCAGGGACACGCCGCACCAGGGTGTGTCGCAGCCTGGTGGGCCGTCAAAGTTGGTGGTGGAGGTACACGGCGGTTGTCCACATACGATGATTCGCGTCCCCGTCTGGCTGCTCAGGACCCAAGCCTTGGCATATGGACATCACACAATTCCTGCGTAGTCGGCACGGCGCTGCCACTATGGACTCGCTGCGAAGAGCGGGATTCACTCGGCGGACCGTGGCAGCCGCGTTGGAGGCAGGTTTAATTCTTCGGCTGCATCGCGGCGTGTACGTAGTTGAAGGCGCAGCGCCCGACCTCGTTGCTGCTTTTAGGGCGGACGGCTTGATCACGTGCCTTTCCGCGGCACGCTTTTACGGACTGTGGACCTTGCGCGGGGACGAAGAGCTGCACCTCAGCTGCAGTACCGGCAAGAAGCGGCGGCACGTGATCCATCATGGAGCATGCCTACACCCGCGCCACCCATACATGCCCGTCGCCGGGGTGGCCGATGTCTTACTGCACGCCCTCAGGTGTCTTCCGGAGCTGGAAGCACTCGTGATGGTGCAGAGCGCCGTCACCCGGGCACTCCTGTCGACGGAATTCCTGAAGTCCAAGCTGCCGGGCAACAGGAATGGCAGGATCCGAAAAACCCTGGACCTGGTCCTGCCCCGGGCCGACTCCCTCTTGGAAGTGCTGGCCCACGCCCACTTTGCAAGGGCGGGGCTGCGGGTGCGCATGCATGTGCCATTACCCGGGGTGGGGGAGGTGGACTGCCTGGTCAACGAATGCCTGGTGGTTGAACTCGACGGCGGCACGCACCTTGAGGGGAAACAGGTTAAGAAGGACCAGTACAGGAATAACGCGGGCCTACGCGGCGGCCTGCTGACCCTACGCTACTACTACGCCGACGTCGTTCATCATCCTGAGCGGATGGTTGCTGAGGTCCTCGCAGTTCTCCGCAACAGGGAGGGTTCACGCTACGCGCCTAGGTGGGTTCCGCCGTCGTAATTCCCCTGCTTCCTGTACCGCCACCACCAACTTTGGCCATAAACTGCCGGCGACACGCACCCTGAACCGCGCGTCGGGGCCCGGTCAAAATGAAAGTGGGTGGTGGCCGTACAAGGGCCCCCAGCAAAACAGCCCCTGGCAACCCGGTAAGGGCGCGCAGGGGCTGCTGAAAAAGTGAAACTTAGTCTTCGTCGTTGAACGCCCACTCGAACATGTCGAACACGAATTCCGAGAACGTTCCTTCTTCGCTCTTCCACTGGCCACGGGCGTTGTTGCGCCGCCAAACGATAGGGTCCGGGATGCTGAGATCGGCGGTGCGGAAGCCCCAGGTGAATTGCTCGTCCTCGTCCTCGAGGAACATCAGGAAGCCTTCGTCGTCCACCTCGAGCTCTTCGGGGTCCCAGAAGTAGTGGTAAGCCTCCATTAGATCCTCGCAGCCACCCAAGGCCTGGTAAAACTCGCGCAAAACCAAGGGGATGGTGAAGGAGTGTTCGGCGAGGGCGTCATCGAGTTCGTCCGGCGTCAGGCCGTCTTCTTCCTGCCATTCATCCTCGAGATACTTTGGGACCAGCGCGCGGAACTTCTCGAGGAACATGTCAGTCATGCTCTTATCCTAGCTAATCCCGGGCACCCGAAATTGCGCTGGGACCGCTGCCGGTGCGGTGCCATCCACGGACAGCCAACGGCACATACCAACTGCGTCGCCAGGCCGTGACGCGGAAAGCGAAGACGACGGCGGCCACGGCGCAAGCGGTCACTCCGCTGAAGAGGCCCAGATGCCACAACAACGTGGTCAAGCCGGCGCCCACAAAGGCAGGCAACGCGTAGATGTCCCGGTTGTTGAACAAGGTAGGAATCTCGTTGGCCGTGATGTCGCGCAGCATGCCGCCACCCACCGCCGTGGTCACGCCCAGCAGGATCGCGGCGACAGGATTCATGCCGGCGGTCAGCGCCTTGAGCGTCCCGGTGATGCAGAACAGGGCCAACCCGCCGGCGTCGAACAGGGTCAAAAGGGATGTAAACCGCTGGACGGAGGAGAACAGGAAGTAGACGAGCATCGCGGCGAGAAGGGGCGGGGCCAGGTACGCAGGGTTGGTGAAGGCAATTGGCGGCCCGGCATTGAGAATGATGTCCCGGATCACGCCGCCGCCCAGCGACACGAGGGATGCCAACAACACCGAGCCCACGATGTCGAATTGTTTGCGCGCGGCAAGCAGGGAACCGGACACCGCAAAGAAGAAGACGCCGACCAAGTCGAGCCACAGAAGGACAATGTCAATGGGAATCAACTGAACGGGTTCTTTCTGGGTGCGGCTCTGAACAGATGCTTGCTCAACGTTACGCTAGCTCCCATGAACAGCCCCGTTTTGATCGCCTGCGCCCACGGAACCCGGAACGCCGCCGGCCAAGCCGCCATCCGTCAGGTCATGGCGGAGATTGAGGCCGCGCGCCCCGGTTTGAAGGTCCTGGAGGCCTACGTGGACGTGCAGGAACCGGAGTTGTCTGCCGTGGTGGCGACCCTGCCCGAGGGGACTGCCGCCGTCGTCGTGCCGCTTCTGCTGTCTACCGGCTTCCACGTCAAAGTGGACGTCCCCAAGGCGATTTCGGGCCGCCCGGAAGTCGTTGCCGCCAGGCCGTTGGGTCCGGACCCGCGCTTGGCCGAGCTGCTCGCCAGCCACCTGCGCGCTGCCGGCCTGGGGGAGAACGACGGCGTGCTGCTGGCTGCCGCCGGATCGTCACTTCCCGACGGCTCGGTGGACTCGGAGGAGCAAGGACGGCTCCTGGCCAAGCTGCTGCCCAACAAGGTCCGCGTCGCCTATGGTGCCAGTGCCCAGCCAACAGTGCCCGACGGCGTCGCAGCCTTGCGTGCCGAACTCGCCGCCGACGGTACAACGGGCAGGGTCTTCATCGCGTCCTACCTCCTGGCAACAGGCTATTTCCACGATCAGTTGGCCAAGGCCGGCGCCGACGTCGTGACTGCTCCGCTGCTGCCCTCACTGATGTTGTCGGAGATCGCGCTGGAACGGTTTGACGCGGTGGTCAATTCGTAAATGCAAGGACTCCGGCGCGTTCATGACGAAATGTTTCCCTAGGTGACTTAGCGTTTCCGGACCTTTGCTGACGAAATCTGGCCGCACCTACAGTCGATGCATGACAGATACAGCTGTAGCCGGTGCGTCGGCGGACACCGCGGTCCCGTCCCGCCCGGCGCGCACCCGTCCCGCCGCCAAGCCCCACGGCCAGTGGAAGGTTGATGGGACCACGCCCCTCAATGCCAACGAAACCTGGAAACAGGACGATAACGGGCTGAACGTCCGTGAACGCATTGAATCTGTCTACTCCAAAGAGGGCTTCGACTCCATTGAAGGCACCGATCTGCACGGGCGCTTCCGCTGGTGGGGCCTTTACACGCAACGCAAGCCCGGGATCGACGGCGGCAAGACCGCAACGCTTGAACCGCACGAGCTCGAAGACAAGTACTTCATGCTGCGTGTGCGCATTGACGGCGGCGCGCTGACCACTGAGCAGCTTCGTGTCATCGGCCAAATTTCCGTGGACTTTGCCCGCGGCTCTGCAGACCTGACTGACCGCCAAAACATCCAGCTGCACTGGATCCGGGTTGAGGATGTGCCGGAGATCTGGCGCCGCCTGGAATCGATCGGGCTGTCCACCACCGAGGCTTGCGGCGATGTTCCCCGCGTCATCCTGGGGTCGCCGGTTGCCGGGATCGCCAAGGACGAGATCATCGATCCGACGCCGATCATCAACGAACTCGCCGAGCGCTTCATCGGCGATCCTGAGCTGGCTAACCTGCCTCGCAAGTACAAGACGGCCATCACCGGGCACCCGTCTCAGGACGTGGTGCACGAGATCAACGACTTCGCCTTGGTGGGCGTCATCCACCCGGAACTCGGTGCCGGCTACGACCTCTGGGTTGGCGGCGGCCTCTCCACCAACCCGCGCCTGGCGGAACGGCTGGGCGTGTTTGTTTCGGCCGACGTCGCCGCTGAAGTGTGGCTCGGAGTCACCAGCATCTTCCGCGACTACGGCTACCGCCGCATGCGCACCAAAGCACGCCTGAAGTTCCTCATGAACGACTGGGGGCCGGCCAAGTTCCGCCAGATCCTTGAAGACGAATACCTCGGTTTCAAGCTTCCTGATGGCCCGGCCGCTCCCAAGCCCACGTCTCCCGGTGACCACATCGGCGTCCATGAGCAGAAGGACGGCAAGTTCTTCATCGGCGTGACGCCCACCGTGGGACGGACGTCCGGCGAGGCCCTGGTCACGCTCGCCGATACCTTGGAAAAGCACGGTTCCTACCGCCTGCGCACTACTCCCCACCAGAAGCTCGTCATCCTTGACGTGGCCAAAGAGCAGGTGGAACCGCTTGTCGCCGAGTTGGACACCTTGGGCCTCTCGGCCAGGCCTTCTGTGTTCCGTCGCGGCACCATCGCGTGCACCGGCATCGAGTTCTGCAAGCTGGCCATCGTGGAAACCAAGGTCACGGCGGCAACTGCCATTGCTGAACTGGAACGCCGGCTCGCCGATCTCGTGGAGACCAAGCAACTGCCCCAGGCACTGTCCCTCCACATCAACGGTTGCCCGAACTCCTGCGCTCGTATCCAGACCGCTGACATCGGCCTCAAGGGCATGATGCTGCCGACGCCCGACGGCGACCCCACCCCGGGTTTCCAGGTCCACCTCGGTGGTGGGCTGGCCAACAACGAGCGCGAGGAAGCCGGCCTGGGACGTACCGTCCGCGGCCTCAAGGTCACAGTGGAAAACCTGCCCGACTATGTGGAGCGCGTTGTCCGCAAGTTCGTGGCCGACGGCGCCGAGGGCCAGACCTTCGCGGAGTGGGCACTCGCAGCAGATGAAGGAGACCTTCAGTGACCGCTTCCCGGGCCGTCGCCCCGACTCCGGCACCCCGGCCCGCACTGCGTTCGCACGAGGAGCTCAAGGCCTTGGCCGAAGCCGGCGCCGCGGAGCTGGGCTGGAACGCCCCGGCGAGGGACGTCATCGCGTGGGTTGCCCGCAACTTCGAGCTGCCCGCGGTGACCGTCGCGTGCTCCATGGCCGACGCCGTCCTGCCCGCCTTGGTCGCGGACCAGCTTCCCGGCGTCGACGTCTTGTTCCTGGACACGGGCTACCACTTCAAGGAAACGTACGAGACCCGCAACGAAGTTGCGGCGAACCTGCGCGTCAACGTGGTGGACGTCCTTCCCGAGACCACGGTTGAACAGCAGGACCGCCTGTTGGGCAAGGACTTGTTCGCCCGCGATGCCGCCCAGTGCTGCGCGCTCCGGAAGGTGCAGCCGCTCCGCCGGTCGCTTTCCGGCTACGAGGCCTGGTTCACCGGTGTCCGCCGCGATGAAGCCCCCACCCGTACCAACACTCCGGTGGTTACTTGGGACGAGGGCTTCGGCCTGGTCAAAGTGAACCCAATGGTCGACTGGACGTTTGACCAGTTGGTGGAGTACTCCGAGGACAACATCCTTCCCGTCAACCCCCTCCTGAGCCAGGGCTACCCGTCCATCGGCTGCCAGCCCTGCACCCGCAAAGTGGCCCCGGGCGAAGATCCCCGCGCAGGCCGATGGGCAGGATCCGACAAGACAGAATGCGGACTACACACATGAGCACCCAAACAACCAATGCGCCCACTCCCGGGGCGGTAGCTGCTGCTGCGGCTCTGCAGTCGACTCGCCTGAGCAGTCTGGACACGCTCGAGTCCGAGGCCATTCATATTATCCGTGAGGTGGTCGCCGAGTTCGAGAAGCCTGCGCTGCTGTTCTCCGGCGGCAAGGACTCCGTGGTCATGCTGCATCTGGCCACCAAGGCATTCTGGCCGGGCAAGGTGCCTTTCCCTGTTCTGCACGTGGACACTGGCCACAACTTCCCCGAAGTTATCGACTTCCGTGACCGCACAGTGGAGCGCCTCGGCCTGAAACTGGTGGTCGGCTCGGTGCAGGAATTCATCGACCGCGGCGAGTTGGCCGAGCGTGCCGATGGCACCCGCAACCCGCTGCAGACCGTTCCGTTGCTGGACGCCATCCAGCGGAACAGGTTCGACTCTGTGTTCGGTGGTGGTCGTCGGGATGAGGACAAAGCCCGCGCCAAGGAGCGCATCCTGAGCCTCCGCGACGAGTTCGGCCAGTGGGATCCGCGCAACCAGCGGCCCGAGCTGTGGAACCTGTACAACGGCCGCCACACCGTGGGCCAGCACGTCCGGGCGTTTCCCATCAGCAACTGGACCGAGCTGGACATCTGGCGGTACATCGAACGCGAGAACATCGAGCTCCCCGGTCTGTACTACGCGCACGAGCGTGACGTCTTTGCCCGTGATGGCATGTGGCGCGCAGTCGGCGAAGTTTCACAGCCGCGCCCGGACGAGGAAGTCATCACCAAACTGGTGCGCTACCGCACGGTCGGTGACATGTCCTGCACCGGTGCCGTCGAGTCCGACGCCCGCACCGTGGCCGACGTCGTTGTTGAAGTCGCTGCCTCCACCCTGACCGAACGTGGCGCCACCCGAGCAGATGACCGCATCTCCGAGGCCGCCATGGAAGACCGCAAGAAGGACGGCTACTTCTAAATGAGCACCGAAACTTTGGCTGCCGGGCTGGAAACAGCCCTGCCCACCACCCTTTTCCGCTTCGCCACCGCCGGATCGGTCGACGACGGCAAGTCCACTTTGGTGGGCCGGCTCCTTCACGATTCCAAGGCGATCCTTGCCGACACGCTCGACGCCGTTGCCCGCACCTCAGCGGACCGCGGTTTCGGCGGCGAGAACGCCACCGGAACAAGGGCGATCGACCTTGCCCTCCTCACCGACGGCCTCCGTGCCGAGCGCGAGCAGGGCATCACTATCGACGTCGCCTACCGCTACTTCGCCACGGACCGCCGCAGCTTCATCCTGGCGGACTGCCCCGGCCACGTTCAGTACACCAAGAACACGGTGACAGGCGCGTCCACCGCGGATGCCGTCGTCGTGCTCATTGACGCCCGCAAGGGCGTGTTGGAGCAGACCCGTCGGCACCTTTCGGTGTTGCAGCTGCTCCGCGTTGCCCACGTGATTGTGGCCGTGAACAAGATCGACCTGGTGGACTTCAGCGAGCAGGTGTTCCGCGACATCGAAGCGGACGTGCAGAAGGTGGCCCGTGAGCTTGGCTTGGGCCGTGAACATTCAAATGCGAGCGGTGTGACGGATCTGTTTGTGGTGCCCGTTTCGGCGCTGGACGGCGACAACGTTGTGGACCGCTCAGAGCGCACCCCTTGGTACAGCGGCCCAGCGTTGCTGGAGGTCCTCGAAACCCTTCCTGCGGCCGACGAGCTCGAGGCCGACCTGGAGAGCTTCCGCTTCCCGGTGCAGCTGGTGATCCGTCCCCAAGGCGCCTTGGCTCCTGACGCCGTCGCAGCCGGGCTCGACGTCGAGGCGTACCGCGATTACCGTGCCTACGCAGGCCAGATCACTGAGGGCTCGGTCAAGCTCGGAGATGAAGTCACCGTCCTGACCCCGGGCCATGAACCGCGCACGACGTCGGTGATCGGCATTGATTTCGCCGGCGGCTCCCTCCAGGAAGCTGCTGCTCCGCAGTCCGTCGCCATCCGCTTGGCCGACGAGATCGACGTCGCCCGTGGTGACACCATTGCCGCGGCGGGCACTGTCCGCGAAAGCACCGCGGACCTGTATGCCTCGCTCTGCTGGCTCTCGCCCAAGCCCCTACGCGAAGGCCAGAAAGTTTTGGTGAAGCACGGCACCCGTACCGTGCAGGCGTTGGTCCGTGCAGTGAGCGGCAAGCTGGATTTGGCCACCTTCAACGTGGAACCCGCGTCCAGCTTGGAGCTCAACGACATCGGACACGCCCAGCTGCGGCTCTCTGCTGCGCTGCCGTTGGAGAACTACCTGCATCACCGCCGCACCGGGGCGTTCCTGGTGATCGACCCGTTGGACGGCAACACGTTGGCCGCAGGCCTGGTGAAGGACCATCCCGGGGACCACGAAGACGAACGTTATGTCATCTAGGGTCCGTACGTAGCGCACATGCCACAGAACACAATCCTCAGCACTCTCCTGTCAGCCGGGACCGACCTGGTCCTGGACGGTGCCTTGGCCACCGAGCTCGAAGCCCATGGCTGCGACCTGGAGGACGCGCTGTGGTCAGCGAAGGTCCTCCTGGAACAGCCCGATCTCATCAAACAGGTCCATCGGGACTATTTCGACGCCGGTGCTTCCGTTGCGATTACAGCCAGTTACCAGGCCACGCCGCAGGGTTTTGCGCGGCGTGGGCTCGCCGAGGCTGAAGCCCTGGATTTGGTGGCGCTGAGTGTACGGCTGGCCGATGAAGCACGGCAGGAGTACCTCGCCGTTCACCAAACGCGGCGTCCGTTGCTGGTGGCCGGTTCCGTAGGCCCCTATGGCGCCTATCTGGCTGATGGTTCTGAGTACCGCGGCGACTACACCCTTTCGCCTGCCGAGTTCCGCGACTTCCATCGCCCACGCATTGCCGCGCTGGTAGGGGCTGGTACCGATTTCCTGGCTTGCGAGACGCTTCCCTCGTTCGCCGAAACGGAGGCGTTGCTGTCCCTCGTGGCGGAGTTCGACGTCGAATCCTGGTTCACGTTTACGCTGCGGGATGGTGGCCATATCAGTGATGGAACACCGTTGGCGGAGGTGGCAGCGCTGCTGCGCGCGGAACCGCGCGTGGCCGCCGTCGGGGTTAACTGCGTGCCGCTGAAGCTCGTGACCGCGGCTTTGGGCACTTTGCAGGAAGCCACCGATGCACCCCTGATGGCGTACCCGAACTCGGGGGAGACGTACGACGCCGCGACCAAGACATGGGGCCCCTCGGCTGGTGTCCAAGGCAACGGAACTTTGGCAGGAAACGCCGCCGACTGGCTGGACCGTGGTGCCCGGCTCATCGGGGGCTGCTGCCGCACCACACCGCGCGACATTGCCGCCCTCGCTGCCACTATGACCTCAGGTGACCGTGCGTGAACGCAGATGGAAGCCCCTGGATGTGATTATGACGCCAAGTGACCCTGCGTGAACCTTGGTTTCTGCGGGATTGAAGCGGAAATATGACAGTCCCTACTGTGAAGGCATGACTTCTCCGGACTGGTCCTTGCTTGCCCTCGACGGGCGATGTCGCGAGGCCTGAACCTCGCCCACAGCATTTCTCCATCTTCCTTAGGACCCCTCATGTCGAACACCCCCGATCCCCAAAAACCCGGGTCAGGTACCACCCGCATCGTCGCCGGTGAGACCACACCCAAGGCCAAGCGCCGCCGCACCATCGAAATCGTGATCGCACTGGGCGTTGTGCTGCTGATCGGTGCAGGCGCCGCAGTTGCCTCCGCCGTCTCCCAGAACAACCAGGCCACCCCGAGCGCCGCCACTTCACCGGCTGCCGAACTCCGGCTCGGCTACTTCAGCAACGTCACCCATGCTCCGGCCTTGGTTGGCATCAGCAAGGGCATCATTGCCAAGGACCTCGGCAGCACCAAGCTCACCACGCAGGTCTTCAACGCCGGCCCGGCCGCGGTGGAAGCGCTGAACGCCGGCGCTATCGACGCGACCTACATCGGCCCTAACCCGGCCATCAACTCCTTCGTCAAGAGCAACGGCCAGTCCATCAGCATCATCGCCGGCGCAGCCTCCGGCGGAGCCCAACTGGTGGTCAAACCCGGGATCAACTCGGCCGCCGACCTCAAGGGCAAGGTCCTGGCATCGCCGCAACTCGGCGGCACCCAGGACGTGGCCCTTCGAGCTTGGCTCGGCCACCAGGGCTACAAAACCAACCCGGACGGCAGCGGCGATGTGACCATCAACCCCACCGACAACGCCCAGACGCTGAAGTTGTTCCAAGACGGAAAGCTCGACGGCGCATGGCTGCCGGAACCCTGGGCCTCCCGCCTGGTCCTCGAAGCCGGGGCGAAGGTCCTGGTGGACGAAAAGGATCTGTGGGACAAGGGCGAATTCACCACCACCATCCTGATCGTGAACAAGAAGTTCGCCGCTGAACACCCCGAAACTGTGAAAGCACTCCTGAAGGGCCACGTTGAGTCAGTGAACTGGCTGAACACGGCTTCTGCCAGCGAGAAAGCCACCACCATCAACGCAGTCCTTAAGGACACAGCGGGTAAGCCGCTCGCGGCCAACGTGATTGACCGGGCCTTGAAGAACATCACGTTTACCACGGACCCCCTCGCCGCAACGTACAAGAAATTGCTGCAGGACGGCGTCGATACGGGCACCACCAAAGCCGCTGACATCAACGGGATTTTCGATCTCCGCGCCTTGAACGAGGTACAGGGCAAAAAGACCTCCGCTGCGGGACTCGGCCAAGACTAAGCACCACGCTCCACCAATCACCACGAAGGACGGGACCATGCCAGTCGTACTCGAGAACCTGGGCAAGCGCTTCGGCGACGGCGCCCCGGTGCTGGACGACGTCAACGCCACCATCGAGCAGGGCGAGTTCGTGGCCCTGCTCGGTGCGTCCGGCTGCGGCAAGTCCACCCTGCTGAACATCATGGCGGGACTGGAACGGCCGACGTCGGGCGCCCTTGAGGTGCCCAGCGACGGCGCGGCTTTCATGTTCCAGGACGCGTCCTTGTTCCCGTGGTTGACCGCCCGCGGCAACATCGAACTGGCGTTGCAACTAGCGGACAAGTCCAGCACCAAAGCGAGCCGGCGGCTGCGGGCAACCGAACTGCTGGAACTGGTGCACCTCGGTGGCGCCGGAGAGAAGCGGCCCCATGAACTCTCCGGAGGCATGCGGCAGCGCGTTGCCCTGGCGCGCTCCTTGGCCCAGGACAGGCAGTTGTTGCTGATGGACGAGCCGTTTGCGGCGCTCGACGCGATCACCCGCGACCTCCTGCACGACGAGCTGGAGCGCATCTGGAAGGAAACCGGACGGACCATCGTGTTCGTGACACACAACGTGCGTGAAGCCGTCCGGTTGGGCCAACGGGTGTTACTTCTGTCCTCCCGACCGGGCCGGGTGGTGGCCGAATGGAACGTCACCGAAGAGCACCGCACGGATGCCGGTCGTGCGGGGGAGCTCACCGGGACCATTACCCGCCGCCTTCGCGAGGAGATCCGCCGCCATGCCAAGTAAGACCACAACCACCGACGAGCGGACCGTTCCCGTGACCGAACCCACTGAGCGCATCACCTCCCCGTCCTTGAAGGGCAATACGTCCGAGTTACGCGATCTTGAAGCGGGCCTGGACAACCTGCAATCAGACGCGGGCCGCAAGCACGGGATCGAGTGGAAGCGCATTCTGCTTCCCGTCGCTGCCCTGGTGGTGCTCATCCTTGTGTGGCAGTTCTACGTTTCACTTGGCTTGAAGCGACGCGATCAGGTTCCCGGTCCCCTCGATGTGCTCAGCCAATTGTCGGCGCTGTGGGGCGAGGGGAAAGTCCAGGAAACAGTGTGGACCTCCCTGCAGCGCGGCCTGATCGGATTCCTCATCTCCGTGGTGGTTGCGACGCCGGTAGGGCTTTTGCTGGCTCAGGTGGCCCCGCTTCGACGGGCCTTTGGTCCTTTGATCTCAGGGTTGCAGGTCCTTCCGTCCGTTGCGTGGGTTCCTGCAGCGATCATTTGGTTCGGCCTGACCGACGCCACGGTGTACTTCGTGGTGCTCATGGGCGCCATCCCGTCCATCATCAACGGGCTGATCTCCGGCGTCGACCAAATCCCGCCGCAATATCGGAGCGTCGGCAAAGTCTTGGGCGCCAACCGGTTCCAGATGGCCCTTCAGATCGTTCTTCCGGCAGCATTGCCTGGCTACATCGGCGGCCTGAAGCAGGGGTGGGCCTTCTCATGGCGGTCACTGATGGCCGCGGAGATCATCGCGGTGGGCGGTACCATCGGTTTCGGCCTGGGGTCCCTCCTTGACCAAGGACGTTCCCTGTCCGATATGGGGGTGGTCATGGCCGCTATCTTGCTGATCCTCGCCGTGGGAATCCTGATCGAACTCATCGTCTTCGGGCCGATAGAGAAGCGCCTCCTCCAGCGTCGAGGGTTGTTGGCTGGCAGCAGCCGCTAGTTCTGAGGAATTCTGCGGACGCGCAAAGAGTTGTCCCCAGCATGCACAAGAAACGGATAGGCTTCCTCTCCTTCGGACACTGGGCCCGGGTCCCCGGCTCGTTGGTACCCACAGCGGGTGAGGCCCTAAAACAGGCCATCGAGCTAGCCGTGGCTGCTGAGGAACTGGGCATCGACGGGGCGTTCTTCCGTGTGCATCACTTCGCACGGCAGCAGGCGTCACCGTTTCCGCTGCTGAGCGCGATCGCAGCACGAACCAGCCGGATCGAGATGGGTACTGGCGTGATCGACATGCGCTACGAGAACCCGCTCTACATGGCGGAAGAAGCAGCGGCCACGGACCTCATCAGTGACGGCCGCCTCCAGCTCGGGGTGAGCCGTGGTTCACCCGAGCCGGCACTCAACGGTGCAAGCAACTTTGGCTACGTCCCGGCCGACGGCGAGGATGCAGGTGACATGGCCCGCCGCCACACCACGTTGTTCCGGAAGGCCATAGCCGGCCATGGCGTCGCCCAGGCCGATCCGCACTACGCGGGCGGTGCAACCGGTTTGTTGCCGATCCAGCCGCAATCGCCAGGACTCCCACAGCGGATCTGGTGGGGTGCAGGGACACGCAAGACGGCGGTCTGGGCAGCGGAGCAGGGGATGAACCTCATGAGTTCCACCCTTCTCACGGAGGACACGGGCATTCCCTTCGATGAGCTGCAGGCCGAGCAGATCCACATGTTCCGTGAGGCGTGGGCCGCGGCGGGACATGGCTTCGAGCCCAGGGTCTCGGTCAGCCGCAGCGTGATCCCGATTGTGGACGAGATCGACAACCACTACTTCGGTCTCCGCGCCCAGGCCGATAGCCAGGACCAGGTGGGAATTCTCGACGGCGCGTTGTCCCGTTTCGGGAAGAGCTACATCGGCGACCCCGAAACCCTGGCTGAGGAGTTCGCCCAAGACGCAGCAGTTCAGGCAGCGGATACGGTGCTCTTGACGATCCCTAACCAGCTTGGCGTGGATTACAACGCCAAGCTGCTGGGCAACGTGGCCAAGCACATCGCACCAGCCATCGGTTGGAAGGCCGGACACCCGGTCGGCTAGAACCTGCCGTCCGGGTTGCCCGGCCTTGCCGTCAGCGGTTGTTTCTGTTTATGAGGCCGACGCTGCGTCGGCCTTCTTGCCGAGGGCCTGGGCGGCTTTCTGGATCTTGGCACCGTAACCGCCGTTCAGCGCGGTGTCCTTGATTTTGTTGGCCTGGGCATCCAAGTCAGCCGGTGCGGCGGCCTTGAGGGTGTTCAGGTCAGCTTGCAGGTTGGCCGGGAGCTTGGCGAACAGCTTCGGGTGGCTGATCACCTGATCGGCGACCTTCTGGAGTCCCGCGCCGGGGTTGGCCGACGTGAACGCTGAGCGCAGCTCCGACCGCAGGCCCGCACCTTCCGTCTTGCCTTCGGTCTTGGTCTTCTGTGCAGTTTCGGCCCGCGTCTGAATCTCTGCACCGTATCCGCCGGACAGGGCGGTGGTCTTGATCTTGTAGGCGGCAGCTACGCGGTCAGCGGGGGCGGCGTCCTTGAGCGCCTTCAGGTCAGCCTGCAAGGCGGCGGGGAGCTTGGCGAATACCTGCTGATGGTTCACCAGTGCTGTTGCTGCCTTGGCGGCACGGTCACCGGCCGCCTGAGGGCTATTCGCCGTGATTTCCAGGAAGGCGCCAAGGCCGTGCAGGCCTGCGTGGGTGCCTGCCTTGGCTCCTGTGGACGGAGCGGCCGTCGATGTCGCCGACGGGGAGGGGGTCGTGGGGGTTGCTGAGGCGGCACTGACGCCCACGCTGGCGATGGCGCCGGCGGCCAGGACGGCTGCTGCTCCTACGCCTAGGCGGGTCTTCAATGAGAGGTTTGTCGGCATTTCTACCTGTTTCCTTCCGCTTTCGAATCTTACGGGCCGGGGCTTTGTATCCGGCCTGCAGCCACTGTACGAGCCGAGGCTGGATGCTAACTGAAAGAACCCTCCTGCCGAACGTTACGAGGCAGCCGTCACCAGCCCCGCGTCGACACCCTCAGCGTCGACACCCTCAGCGCCAACACCCTCACTGCCAACACCCTCACTGCCAACACCCTTACTGCCAGCACCCTCAGCGCCCTTGGTCCCCGAAACGTGGTCAGCGAACACCCGGTACCCGCGGTCATGATCAAAGCCGTGAATTTCCCGTGTGTCCAAGGCGGCCATGAACTCCAAGGTCTGCCGTGTGATGACCTGGCCCGGGACAAGGATAGGGAAGCCCGGCGGGTAGGGAGTGACAAAACCTGCGGAGACCACCTCTTGCCCGGCAGCGACTGCAGCCGCTACTTCCTCAGCTGAGAAGTAGAGGGTGGAATCCGGCTTATAGCTTTCGAAGTAAGCGGCCCGGATGTCTCCGTCCTCGCAGGCGTCGGCTGTGCGGAAGCGCTCAGCGAAGGTGCTGAAGTCCGGCAACGGTGGCGTCTGTCCCACCCCGAGCGCCCCTCGGCGGTTTGGGTGTGTTGAGCCTGGGCGTACGGTGCCTTGCGAGTCCTCGAAGCCCTCCGCAAGCTTGACCAGCACCTCGATCAGGTAGGCCACGGAACTGCGCGATGTACCGATGTTGGTCATGAATAGCACGGTGTTCCGGGACGTCTTATTCACCTGGATCCCGTGATCGTCCATCAGGTAGCTGTGGCGGAACGTGTCGCCGTCGATCCCTGTCCTGCTGATGTCCAGCGTGAGGCGGCTGGGGTCAATGACGAATTCGTCGCGCTGCCATGCGTCCTGGAGCTCGGCCAGGCCTTCCCTCAACGGCATGGTTGAGCTGGTCTCCCGGTACCGGTCCTCAATAAGGTCCCGGGACGAGAGGACCCGGAAGTACTTCCGAAGCAGGGGATGGCGGGCCACGGCCTGCGCTACCGAGACGGCGAGGTCGGACTGTTTCTGGACCAGGCCGTAACCTTCCAGCTCCACTTGGCGGCGTCCGATGTCCAGCGACGCCAGGATTTGGTAGTTCGGCGACGTGGACGTGTGGGTCATGTACGCCTCGCGGAAAGACTCACTGTTGGCCGAGGCAAAGTCCTGGTCGAACACGTGGATCATGGAGCCTTGGCGCAGCGAGGTCAACGTCTTGTGGGTGGACTGGGTGGCATACACCCGGACCCGTGCGACGGCGGGGTCCGGCACCAGCCGTTCCCGGATCCATGCCTCGTCGTCAACGGGTTCGCCGGTGACCGGATCATGCAGTGCCTTGGCCTGTGCTGCGTGCCGGGCGGCGTAGGCGGGATCGGCGAACGACGCCGTCAGGCTCGCGGCCGCCGCCATGGCTGTACGACGGCGGTACACGGGATGGGAGCGCGCGAAGGCGAACCACGCCTCGTCCCAGAGAAAAACGAGGTCCGGTTTGATGGCGAGGCATTCCTCCATGACCCGTTCGGCGTCGTAAACCACTCCGTCGAAGGTGCAGTTGGTCAGCGTGACCATCTTGACCTCGTGAAGGCGCCCGGCACGGCGGTACTCCAACAATCGCCGCTTCAGGCTTGCCAACGGGACAGCCCCGTAAAATGCGTACTTGTCCAAAGGGTAAGCATCCAGGTACGAGACGCGGGCACCGGCAAGCACGAAAGCGTAGTGGTGGGATTTGTGGCAGTTGCGGTCCACCAGCACCACATCCCCGGGGGCCAGCATTGATTGGTGGACGATCTTGTTGGCCGTGGACGTGCCGTTGGTGACGAAGTACGTTCGCTGGGCACCAAATGCCCTGGCCGCGAGATCCTGTGCACGTTTGATGGATCCGTGGGGGTCAAGCAAGGAGTCCAGCCCGCCGGAAGTGGCAGACGTTTCGGCCAGCAAGAGATTCGTCCCATAGAAGTCGGCCATGTCCCGGATCCAGGGAGAGTTACCAACGGACGCGCCGCGGGAAATCGGGAGCGCGTGGAAGACGCTTGCGGGCCTGCGGCTGTATTCCTGGAGGGCGGTGAAGAAGGGTGTCTCGTATCGCTCAGCAACGCCGGACAGGAGGGAAAGGTGCAGGTCCAAGTGGTCCTGCCTGCGGAAAATCCGTCGGAACCCCTTGGTCAAGGAACCTGCCAAGGACTCGATCGACACACCCGCAACCAGGTAGACATCCAATTCCGGTCGGATTCCCGAGACAGCCTCGGCCAAACCAAGAATGCGCCGCAGTGGCCGGGCGGACTCCAAGCCTTGGCCCGCGTGCCGGGCCAGGAATTTCCGGAGGTCCCGTCCCAAAGGTTGGGTGCTCCGGTACGAAAAGCCCGGGCGCAGGATGACAGCCTGGATATCCGGGTTGAGGAGGACCGCAACCAAAGCATCCTCGTAACTGGGCACCACGTTGATCGCATACGTGAAGGCGTCCGAGGGCCGGGCCTGGGCGGCCATGTCGGCTTTGAGAGCTTCGGCCTCGGAGTGGTCCAGGGTGTCTACCACCAGCACCTCGAAGCGGGGACGCTCCGGGAAGTTGGCCGCGGGACCGGCCACACCATCATCGTCCAAAGCCTCGACGACGGCGACGGCGCCGGACTCGGTTGCGGCCGCGAGGGGAAGGTTGGACAAACCCGACAGAAGGTCGAGCGCGGAGCGGGGGTCGCCGTCGTCGACGAAGTGGCGCAACTGTGCCACTACCGCTACCCCCGGCTGCGCCCAATACGGTTCCACGGCCTCAAGAAGGGCGAAGGCACGGCCGATCTGTGAGCCGAGGTCCGGGTCCGACGAATCGCTGTGACGGCCCGACGCCAATTGCTTAATGGCGTATCCCAGGAACTCCCAGGCGTCGGCGCGTGAACGCCAGGCCCGGCTGGGCGTGCCAATGGTGGGGGACGGGGAGTGGTTGCTCATGTGTAGTTTTTTCTCTTTCAAACTGACGGAACGGCTATGAGGTCAGGCCACTGCGGATACGGCCCCGGTAGGCGTACCAACCGGCCACCAGCAGCGGCACAAGGACCAGCAGCGAGGCCAGCACCCAACGGCCGGTTTCGGAAAAGCCCATGGTGACCAGCACGAAGGCCAGGAATCCGAGGGTCAGGTATGACGTGAACGGGGCGCCAAAGAGCCGGAACGCGGGCCTGGTGGCTTTGCCGATCTTGACCCAGGACTGCAGTTTGATGTGGCACAACATGATGGTGGCCCAGCCGCCGATGATGCCCACAGCCGAGATCTCAAGCACGATTTCGAAGACCTGTGAGGGAACTATGGCGTTCAGGCCCACGCCCACCAAAGTGATTGCCGCGGTCAGGAGGATTCCACCGTAAGGGACTCCGGACGCGCTGATCCTGGCGGTGAAGCGGGGAGCCGAGCCATTGAGCGCCATGGAGCGCAGAATCCGGCCCGTTGAGTAGAGCCCTGCGTTGAGGCTGGAGAGCGCGGCGGTCAAGACCACGAAATTCATCACCGACGCCGAGACGGCCCCGGCCTGCGGGTCACCGAGGTGGGAGAAGAAGGTCACGAACGGTGATTCGCCTGCCTTGTACATCGTGAAAGGCAGCAAAAGGGACAGCAACAAAACCGAGCCAACGTAGAAGATGCCGATCCGAAGCACCACGGTGTTGACGGCCTTGGGCATGACCTTGTGGGGGTTGGCTGTTTCGCCCGCGGCAGTGCCCACGAGCTCAACCGCGGCGTAAGCGAACACGACGCCGCTGATCGCCAGGAGCGGTGCCACGGCTCCGGTGGGGAACACTCCGCCGTTATCAGCGATGATGTTCAGCCCCGGAATGCCGACGTCGGTCCTGCCGCCAAAGACGATAAAGCAGACGCCCACCACCAGGAACGCCACCAATGCGCCCACCTTGATGAGGGCGAACCAAAATTCCATCTCGCCGAAGATTTTGACCGAAACGAGGTTCAGGGACAGCACCACCACCAAGGCAACGAGCGCCACGAGCCACTGCGGCACATCGTTGAGGGGCGCCCAAAAGTGGCCCCAGAACTTCACATACAGCGCGACGGCGGTGACGTCCACAATGGAGGTCATGGCCCAGTTCAGGAAGTACAACCAACCGGCCGTGTACGCCATCTTTTCGCCGTAGAACTCACGGGCGTACGAAACGAAAGAGCCCGACGTCGGGCGGTACAGCACCAGTTCGCCCAAGGCCCTCAGGATCAGGAAAGCGAAAAACCCGCAGACCGCGTAGGCCAGGACAAGGGCGGGTCCTGAAGCGTGGAGCCGCCCGCCTGCGCCCATGAAAAGGCCGGTTCCAATAGCGCCTCCGATGGCGATCATCTGGATTTGCCGGGGCTTGAGCGTCTTCCGGTAGCCGACTTCCTCCAAGGAAAAATCGTGCGCGGCGGAGGGTTTAGTGGCGGTGGCCAACGCGCCGTGAAGGCTCGGCGAGGCTTTCTCTGTTGAAGCTGGACTGGGTATCACTGGGGGTCTCCTTTGACTCCGGCGCCACCGGTCAGGTGGCTCAATACTCCGCAACGCGTGGCCGGACTGAAAGGACGCGGGCACCATGGCTTGGGCGCGTCCCAGGGCAGTCTTCGTGGCGTTTGGGGACAGTCACCAACTCTAGGGCGAGACGGTCCTCGGGAAACTGGCTGGCGAACCAAATTCACGGCCCGGCTCTTGTGCTGGGAGGACAACACTGCTGAGCTGAAGTGCCGGTAATGTTGCTGGCTGTGCGCGTTCATGCGCATGCACCGGCAGGTATTTTTCAATGGCGAAAAATGCCCCGGGCCGGTGAAAAAGCGGTGAAGTCAATGCGACGAACTTAATAAGGAGAGGAAGCGTCAGCTTCGTTGAAAGCCCTGGAACCTGACGACGACGATGTCGTCACCCTGCTAAGCGATGTACTGGAAGACCTGGGAGTGGACAACGCCAGGCTGTTGCTGGCGCCCAACCCCGACAACGGGATCGTCCGCGATGCGATCATCGTGGACGCGGAAGATGAAGACGGGGTTCAGCCCGAAACCTTGGTGATGCTCATAGGCGCCCGCGGTCGGGCGGCGTTGCCTGCTATCCGCCGGATCATGGCACACCGGCCCGCGGCCATTGCCGTCAAAGGCAACGAACGCGAACTGGAAGCCACGGCCCAGTTGCTGGAACCAGCTGGTATCGGACTCATCGCGGTGGCTCCGGGCCTGCGCTGGGACGACTTCAAGCGCATCGTCATGGACCGAATCCACGAGAACGATGTGCCGGGGGACAGCCCCACGTCGGTCCACCGGGACCTGTTCGCGATTGCGCAGACCACCGCCACCCTGACCAACGGGCACGTGGTGATCGAGGACCCAGGCAACCAAGTGCTGGCCTATTCGCCCGCCTCCAATGATGTGGACGAGTTGCGCCGCCTCTCCATCCTGGCCAGGCGCGGGCCGGAGCGGTACCAGAAGCTGCTCAAGGAATCCGGGGTCTACAAACACCTTCAAGCCACCGAAGCGCCCGTCCATGTTGAAGCCAACCCGGACGCAGGACTCCGGGAACGGGTAGCCATCGGTATCCATGCCGGTAGCCGTGTCATGGGCTACATCTGGTTGCAGGAGGGCGCCGAGCCCCTCGCTGCGAACACGGACAGACTGATGGTCGGCGCCGCCCGCCATGCCGCCGTCGAACTGGTACGGCACCGCAACGAGCAGTCCCAGTCGATGCGCGAGGACCGCGTGTCCAGCCTGCTCAGCGGCACCGCACAGGTCCATTCCCAAGCCCAGTCCGCAGGCATCGACCCATCAAAACCGGCGGCACTGGTGCTGATCTCCGCAGGAGGCCTGGACCAGAGCGCTGCAGGGCTTCAACTTCGCAGGGGCGAGCTCTCCAACCTCGCCTCCATCCATGCGGCCGGATACCGTCCAGGCGCAGTGGTGGGAGCTTTGGGCCTTGAGACGGCCATCATCCTCCCGGACCTGGACCCCGCAAAGTCGCTGCCTGCCATCAACCGGCTGGTCAACACGATTGTCCGTGATGCCACCACCCACCTGCACTTCCACGTCCAGGCAGCCGTTGGCCCGATTGTTCCCCGCTTGGATGCATTGTCCGCCACGCTGGACCACGTCCGGAATGTCCTCAAGGTGCTGGAGGCCACGCCGTCGATCAGGGTTGCGTCCTACAGCGACGTTGAAACCACGGTGCTGACCAATGAGCTCCTGGAGTTGCTCGGGTCACGGACAACCCTCCGGCATGAAGGGATCACCAAGCTCTGCAGCCTCTACCCGGAGTTCGCGTTGACGCTGCTGACCTACCTGGAGTTTTTTGGCGACGTCAACCGGTGTGCCGAGGAGCTGGCCATCCACCGCAACACCGTCCACTACAGGCTCCGCCGCGCCTGCGAAGTGGCTGGGTTGGATCTGCAGTCCGCGGACCAACGACTACTCGCCCACCTCCAGATCAGGCTCTGGACCTACGCAGGCACAAAGGGCTGACACCATGGACATTCAAAACCTCCTCGATGACATTGTGGGGGCCGTGCAGCCGCATGTCGGCCAAGGAAACGTGGCCGACTACATCCCGCAACTGGCCGCGGTTGATCCCCACCAGTTCGGCATTTCCGTAGCCACCCGGGACGGTGAAGTTTTCTCCGCGGGGGATGCCCACGTGGAGTTCTCCATCCAGAGCATCTCCAAGGTCTTCGCGCTCGCCTTGGTCTTGGCGTTCGACGGCGACGGCATCTGGAAGCGCGTCTTCCGGGAACCGTCCGGTAATCCGTTCAATTCCTTGATCCAGCTGGAGAGCGAAAACGGCATTCCGCGGAACCCCTTCATCAACGCTGGCGCCATCGTGGTTTCGGACAGGCTCCTGAGCGTCACCGGGAGCGCTGCGATGGCTGTTCGGGACCTCCTGCGGCGGGAGACCGGAAACGCCACGCTTGAAGCGGACCAGCGGGTGGCAGGCTCCGAACTGGCCAACAGCCACCGCAATGCCTCGCTGGCACACTTCCTGGCCAGTTGCGGCAATTTGGAAAACCCGGTGGACCTCGTCCTCGAGTCCTACGTCAACCAGTGTGCTTTGGCGATGACCTGCGAAGACCTGGCGCTCGCAACCCGGTTCCTGGCAGCCAACGGCGTCGGCGCTGAAGGCACTCGGCTGCTGTCGCCGGCGCAGACCAAACGGATCAACGCCGTGATGCTTACCTGCGGAACCTATGACGCCGCAGGGGAGTTCGCGTACCGGGTGGGACTTCCGGGCAAGAGTGGCGTGGGCGGTGGGATCGTGGCAGTAGTCCCCAACAAGTGCGCCATCAGTGTGTGGAGTCCAGGGCTGGGGAGGTCCGGCAACTCGGTGGCCGGCGTTGCGGCTTTGGACGAGTTCACTACCCGCACGGGCTGGTCGGTGTTTTAGGCCCTGTGTTTTAGGCCCGCACTCTATGTGACGCAGCATTACCCAGCGTTACCGGGTGTTTCCGGGCCTTTGAAGCATGTTACGGGGCCACCCTACAGTTTTTTCATGGCAATACAGGACATTTACCCCACGGCGCTGCGGCTTCTCGGCCGGCCGGTGCTGGTGGTTGGCGGCGGTCCCGTCGCGGAGCGGCGGGCCAAAGGACTGCTCGACGCCGGTGCAGTAGTCACCGTGGTCGCTCCGGTTGCCACCGATAACCTTCGCGGGCTCGCCGACGCCGGCCTGCTCACCTGGGAGCCCCGCGAGTACCGCACGGAGGACCTCGACGGCGTCTGGTTCGTCCAGACCGCCACCGGCACTTCCGCCGTGGACACCCAAGTGGCCGCCGACGCCGAGGCCCAGCGGCTGTGGTGCGTCAACGCCTCCGACCATGAAGCCTCAGCGGCCTGGACGCCCGCCGTTGCCGTCGTCGACGATGTCAAAATCGCCATCAACGCCGGCGGGGATCCGCGCCGCGCCATGGCCCTCCGCAACGCCGTGGCAACGGCCCTCGAAACGGGGGACCTGCCGCTGAGGCGCCACCGCACGCCGGACGCTTCCGGAACCACAGGATCCGTCGCACTCGTCGGCGGGGGTCCGGGCGACTCCGGGCTCATCACGGTCCGCGGCCGGCGCTTGCTGGGCCAGGCCGACGTCGTGGTTGCCGATCGTCTTGGCCCGCGGGAGTTGCTCAATGAACTAGCCCCTGACGTCCGCGTCATTGAGGTGGGCAAAACTCCTGGACACCACCCCGTGCCTCAACTGGAGATCAACCGCATCCTCGTGGATGAAGCCTTGCAGGGCAAACGGGTGGTCCGCCTCAAAGGCGGGGACCCGTATGTCTTGGGGCGCGGCGGGGAGGAAGCGGAGTTTTGCCGCCAGAACGGCGTCGAGGTTGAAGTTGTGCCCGGCGTGACATCGGCAATCTCGGTTCCCGCGGCCGCCGGCATTCCAGTGACGCACCGCGGCCTGGCCAAAGGCTTCAGCGTGGTGACCGGCCATGAGGAGCTGTCCGAAGTCCCCGCCCGGCCCGATCACACTGTGGTGTTGCTCATGGGGGTGGCCCAATTACGTGATTCTGCGGCTTCCTTGGCTGGCTCGGGTCTGCCTTTGGACACTCCAGTAGGTATCGTTGAGAACGGGTATTTGCCGAATCAGCGCGTCACTATCGGTACGCTGGGGAGCATCGCGGATCAGGCCGAAGCCATCGGTGTGGCCAATCCAGCGGTCATCGTGATCGGCGACGTCGTCCGTGTCAGCCCCTTTGCGCCGCAGCATTTCAAGACCGCTGATTACAGCACCATCACCCCTAATCGTCCCCGCGTCCGCACCAACTGAACAGAAGAAGGAACACAGCCGTGTCAATTAGCACTCCCGTAGGTTCTGCGGACCGTCCGCTTCGCGTCGCCGTCATCGGCTCCGGCCCGGCCGGTGTGTACGCCGCGGACATCCTGACCAAGAGCGAGGCCGTCAAGAGCGGCGAACTCAATGTCAGCATCGACCTTTTTGACCGCTACCCTGCACCTTATGGCCTCATCCGCTACGGCGTGGCACCGGACCACCCCCGCATCAAGGGCATCGTGAACGCGCTGCACAAGGTCCTGGACCGCGGCGACATCCGCTTCTTCGGCAACGTTGACTACGGCACGGACATCTCCATCGAGGACCTCCGCAAGCACTACGACGCCGTCATCTTCGCCACCGGCGCGATTAAGGACGCGGACCTGAACATCCCGGGCATCGAGCTTGAGGGTTCCTTCGGCGGCGCGGACTTTGTTTCCTGGTACGACGGGCACCCTGATGTCTCCCGCGAATGGCCCTTGGATGCCAAGGAAATCGCGGTCCTTGGTAACGGCAACGTGGCGCTGGACGTAGCCCGCGTCCTTTCCAAGCACGCGGACGATCTCTTGGTCACCGAAATCCCTGATAACGTCTACGCCGGCCTGAAGAACTCCCCGGTCACCGACGTTCACGTCTTTGGCCGCCGCGGCCCGGCCCAGGTCAAGTTCACTCCTTTGGAACTGCGCGAACTCTCGCACTCCAAGGATGTTGACATCATTCTGTACGCGGAAGACTTCGAATTCGACGAAGAGTCGGACCGCCAGATCCAGACCAACAACCAGACCAAGACCATGGTTGGCACGCTCACCAACTGGATCGCCGAGCAGCCAGAGGACCTCTCCGAGCTCACGGCTTCCCGCCGCCTGCACCTGCACTTCCTGCACAGCCCGGTTGAAATTGTCGATTCCCCTGAGACCCCGGGGAAGGTGGCAGGCATCAAGTTTGAGCGCACTGAGCTGGACGGAACCGGCAATGCACGGGGCACCGGCGAGTTCATCGACTACCCCGTCCAGGCCGTGTACCGCGCCATCGGCTACTTCGGCTCGGCCCTGCCGGACGTGGAGTTCGACCACAAGAAGGGCGTTGTTACCAACGACGGCGGCCGCATCCTCGACGCCGACGGGAACCACGTCCCCGGGCTCTACGCCACTGGGTGGATCAAGCGTGGTCCGGTGGGCCTCATCGGGCACACCAAGGGCGATGCCCTCGAAACAGTCATGTACCTCCTCGAGGACCGGGAGAACCTTCCGGCAGCGGAAGTTCCCGCGGCAGACGCCGTCGTGGATCTTCTTGACGCGCGCGGCGTCAAGTTCACCAGCTGGGAAGGCTGGCTTGCACTCGACGCCCACGAACTCGCACTCGGCGCAGCGGCCACGGAGGCTGGCGGATCCCACGGTGTTGAGGTTAAGCGGGAACGCATCAAGGTTGTGCCGCGCGAGGACATGGTCACCATCTCCCGTGACGGAGTAGCCGCGGAGGTCTAAATCCCTGCCTGACTTCCGCTGTAACCGTTGCCCGACCACACATCAGGGGTCGGGCATCGGCGTTAAAGCGGTCCGTACGTGCCACGGCGCTGCGAACGGTTAGAGAACGTTGTGTCCTTGGTCCGCGCTGTAGTCCAGGTTCTTATAGACGCTGCGGACGGCGGCCTCGGGGTCACGGGCTGCCAGAGCCTCAATCAGCTCGTCATGTCCCGCCCGGGGGAGGCCGTTGAAACCGTCTTCGCGCTGGCTGCGCAGCAGGTCGTTGTGGAAGACCCCGCCAAATGATGCGTACAGCTGATGCAGCAGGGGGTTCCCGGAGGCGGAAGCAACCCGTTCGTGGAAATCCCAGTCGGCCCGCGCCCACGCCGGGTAGTCTCCCTTTTCCCACGCATCGCGCCGGAGGGCCAGGAACCTGCGCATCTCAGCCAGGTCCTCTGCGGTGGCATGCTTGGTGGCAAGCCGCGCGGCTTGGGTGTCCAGGCCGAGGCGCACTTCCACCACGTGTTCTTGCGTGTGCTCTGCGTACATCCGTTGGGCTGCCCCGGACATTTCGCTGTTGGACCGGACATACGTGCCATCTCCGCGCCGAACCTCGAGCATCCCGGAGTGGGCCAGGGCCTTTATGGCCTCCCGGAGGGTTCCGCGCGACACACCCAGGGTTGCCATCAACTCGGGCTCCGCCGGGATCCGCTCCTGGAGCGGCCACTGACCTGTTGTGATCATGTCCCGGAGTTTGGCGGTGATCTCCTCGGCCAGCGCCGGCCGATGTGAAGGTGTCAGGGTCATGCTGTCCTCGGTCCCGTTTTGGTGGCAGTGCGCTTGCTCGTGAGCAGGTGGCCGGTAACCATGAGCGCCACAGCAACGATGGAAAGCAACGCCAGGGGCAAGACCCAACTGCCAGTGGCACTGTGGAGCAAGCCCATGCCGAACGGGCCAATTGCGGCGATCAAGTACCCCACGGATTGGGCGACGGTGGAGAGCGCGGTGGTTTCCGCCGTCGACCGGCCGCTGCGGCTGATGATCACCAGGACCAGGGGGAAGATGCCCAGACCGAAACCAAAGAGTACCGCCGGAACGACGGCCAAGGACGTAGGCAGCCAGATCGTGGCACCGATGGCCATAAGCGTGGCGCTGCTCGCGAGGTAGAGCGTGGGCCGAAGCATGCCGCGCCGGGAACCGAGCGCGAGGAGGATCATGCCGGCGGCCACGGAGACCAACTGCATAATGCCGAACTGCAGCCCGCTGTCGGAGGCGCTGAGACCTTCGGAGGTCAGAATGTAGGCGAACCAGCTCATGACGGCGTAGGCAAGGAACGCTTGCAGGGTGAAGATGGCAGTGATCAGCAGGCCGAGGCGTGTTCGCAGCAGCGGCCACATGGAAACGCGTGCGGCGTCGGCCTTGCTCGCGTGGCGGTGCGAGTGTAGGACAACGGGGAAGAAACCCAGGAGCGCAGCGACGCCGAGGACACCCCATGCAGCCAAGCCCAGGGACGGCGTACCGAGTTGTTGCGCGAGTGGAACGCTGACAGCCGCGGCGAACGTTGCGCCCCCGGACATGGCGAACGTGTAGAGCCCTGTCATCATGGAGGTTCGCTCCGCGTAGTGCTCCCGGATGAAGGACGGCATGGCGACGTTGCACACAGCCAGCCCGGACATTCCGAGCACGGTGCCGCCCAACAAAGCGCCCGTTGCCGGGACGCCGCGCACCAGCAGGCCGCCGGCCAGCAACACCAGGGCAATAAAGATCGCCTTTTCGACTCCAACGCGGCGGGTCAACCATGCTGTTCCCATCCCGGCCACCGCAAAGCAGAGCAACGGAATGGACGGCAAGATCGATGCCACCAGCGCCCCGTAGCCCAGGTTCTGCTGCAAGTCGTGGAACAAGGCCGCCGCGCTGGTGATGCCTGCACGGAGGTTCAGGCCGATCAACACCACGGCAATGATGCCCACAACGACGACGACGCGCGGCTTGGGTGCCACGCCCTGCTTGCCGCCCGAAGCGGGAGTCAGGGAGGGGCTTTCGGTGTTGGGGGTACGGGGAGTCGACACAGCCATAGCTAAAGGTTAGACGTTTGACGTCTAATGTTCGTGATTTTGTGGCGGATCTCTCGCTGTTCCCCGCAGCCCTAGGGCTACCGCGGCTGCCGTGAACCCAGTCTCTGCACCGCCAGAGCGAGCCAGAGTTGCACCCGATCCTGGGTCTGGGAGGGATCGTAACCGGTCAGCTCCGTGATCTGCGCCAGGCGGTATCTCACCGTGTTGCGGTGCAGTGTTAACGCATCGGCGACGGCGGCGACCGAACCGTTGTTGTTGAGGTAGCTTTCCAGCGTGGTCACCAGTTCCGCACCGTGGGCGGCGTCGAATTTTCGTAGCGGAGTGAGCGACTCGCTCGCCATGTCGGCCAGCGGAACGTCCTCGCTGGCCAGCAACAACGAGGTCAGGCTCAGCCGTTCCGGTTCGTTGACCGGCAAGCCGTGCGCCACGGCGTCGCGCGCTTCAAAGTAGCTCCAGCGCAAGCCGTTGGGCTTGGTGTACGCCCCGCCGATGCCGATGACCGCATGTATTCCGGCCTCTTGAAGGTGATCGCTGAGCCCCTTGGCCAAGGCAGTCGCGGAGCTTCCGTCGTCCGGGATAACCGTCACCAAATCCTTTCCGACGACGGCGCTGACGCCCGCGTCCAGCGCTTGGGGGAGGGAGATGCTGACTAGTTGTTTGGTGTGCGCGGAAGACTCAGCGACCAGTACCACGTTCTTTCGGGTGCTGTTGATTCCCACCCCCGCCAAGCGCCGGGCAGCTTCAATCGTCTCCAGGGTGCCATGAATGACGTCGTCCAAAACCTGGCCGGCCATGGCGCGCTGGGCCTGGCGTTGCTTGACCATGTTGTTCAGCTCCACGCTGATGAGGTTTTGCGCATAACTGACAATGCCGGAGTCCACGAAGGGCTGGCGCAACCAGAGCGTGCAGGCGTCCCTCCGACCGGTGGGGATGGGGTAGGAAGCCCAGCCGTCCGCCGTCGGAGCCGGCTTGCCCGCCACGCTGTTGTAGAGCTGAGCGCTGAACTGGGTGAGCACAACATCGGTCCGCAACATGCTTCCGAGCTGCTTGAGGAGTTCGTTGAGGCCACCGCCGGTCAGAAGCGAGCGGGCCAGGATCTGGTGCCCGGCGAGGAGCCGCTCCAGGTTGGAGTAGTGATCGGCTGAATGGGATTCGGCCACCAGCTTGCCGATGGCAATGAACGGTGTCTCGTACGGCACCTCCACCAAGGGCAGGCCCCAACGGTTTGCCTCCGCGATGAGGGCGTCAGGGACGGACTCGTGCGTCAAGCCAATGCCGAAGCCGATGCCGACGGCCCCCGCGCGTTGGGCCTGCCGGACGAACCGACGCTGATCGGCAGCACTCTTGAGGCGCAACCCGGTGGTGAGGACCAATTCCCCACCGCTCAGGAAGCGTTGCGGATCTTCCAACTCAGTCACTGCAACCCAGCTGATGTCCTGGTCCCAAGTGGTCTCCGCGCTCCCTGCTCGGCGGAGTTTCAGGGACGGGACAGCGACGAGCGAAGCGAGGGACATGGCCATGGTGAAAGGATAACCCGGCGTTGGTCAAGCGCACTAAGGCGAACCCGGGGGAGTGTGCAGCTGACTATTCCTTGGACCCCTCGCCTGGCATAGGCTCTGATCAGTTAAATCCAGTCTCCAGGCTCCGAAAGAGGGTTGCACACCGTGGTTCAAACCTTGCAAAACTTCATCAACGGCGAATTTGTCACGCCGACGGGCACGAATCTCATGGACATCGTGAACCCGGCCACCGGGGAAACCGTTGCCAAGTCGCCCATTTCGGTGCAGGCCGACGTCGACGCTGCCATGTCCGCGGCCAAGGAAGCCTTCAAGACGTGGAAGAAAGTGACCCCCGGGCAGCGCCAGCTGATGCTCCTTAAGCTCGCCGACGCCGTCGAGGCCAACAGCGAGGAACTGGTCGAAGCCCAGCACCGCAACACCGGCCAGGTCCGCTCCCTCATCGCATCCGAGGAAGTTGCTGCCGGTGCTGACCAGCTCCGCTTCTTCGCCGGTGCCGCGCGCATCATGGAAGGCAAGTCGGCCGGCGAATACTTCGAGGGCCACACCTCCTACGTGCGCCGCGAACCGATCGGCGTGGTGGCACAGGTTGCACCCTGGAACTACCCGTTCCTCATGGCCATCTGGAAGATCGGCCCTGCTTTGGCCGCCGGGAACACCGTGGTCCTGAAGCCCTCCGACACCACTCCCGAATCCACGTTGGTGCTGGCCCGCCTCGCCGGTGAGATCTTCCCCGCCGGTGTCCTGAACGTTGTCCTCGGTACGGGTGAAACCGGTGCCATGATGGTGGACCACAAAGTCCCCGGCCTGGTATCCATCACCGGGTCCGTCCGCGCAGGCATCGCCGTCGCTACTGGTGCTGCCAAGGGCCTCAAGCGTGCTCACCTTGAATTGGGTGGCAAGGCGCCGGCCATCGTGTTCAAGGATGCCGACATCAAGAAGAGCGCGGCAGCCATCGCCGAGTTTGCCTTCTTCAACGCCGGCCAGGACTGCACCGCCATCACCCGCGTGCTGATCCAGGACGAGATCCACGATGACATGGTGGCGGCCATGGTGGAGCACACCAAGACCCTCCAGACCGGCTCGCAGAATGACGAAGACAACTACTTCGGCCCGCTCAACAACATCAACCACTTCAACGCGGTGACGTCCGTAGTGGAGAACCTTCCGGAAAACTGCAAGATCGAGACCGGCGGACACCGCGCGGGCGAGAAGGGCTTCTTCTTCGAGCCCACTATCGTCTCCGGCGCCAAGCAGACCGATGACATCGTCCAGATGGAAACCTTTGGCCCGGTCATCACCGTCCAGAAGTTCAGCACCGAGGCCGAAGCGCTGGAGATGGCCAACGACGTCGAGTACGCCCTTGCGTCCAGCGTGTGGACAACCGACCACGGCACCGCCATGCGCATGAGCCGCGATCTGGACTTCGGTGCGGTCTGGATCAACACCCACATCCTGCTGACGGCTGAGATGCCGCACGGCGGCTTCAAACAGTCCGGCTACGGCAAGGACCTCTCCATGTACGGCGTTGAGGACTACACGCGCATCAAGCACGTGATGTCTGCGCTCGATGCATAACGCGATTGCATAACGCAGCCGCGTAACCGTACGAAATTCCCAGAAAGGCAACCTCATGACTACTACCGCGAACGAACTCTCGTACCGCATCGAGCAGAAGCGCAACATCAACGGCGCTTTCCCCGGGCCCAAGTCGCAGGCACTGGCCGAGCGCCGCTCCGCCGTCGTTGCGGCCGGCGTCGCCTCCGGCGTCCCCGTCTACGTTGAAGACGCCGACGGCGGCATCATCCGCGACGTCGACGGCAACTCCTTCATCGACCTCGGTTCGGGCATCGCCGTGACCAGCGTCGGCGCGTCCGATCCCGCCGTCGTCGCCGCTGTCCAGGAAGCCGCCGCGCACTTCACGCACACTTGCTTCATGGTGACCCCATACGAGGGCTACGTCGCCGTCGCCGAGCAGCTCAACCGCCTCACCCCGGGCGACCACGCCAAGCGCACTGTGCTGTTCAACTCCGGTGCCGAAGCTGTTGAGAACGCCGTCAAGGTGGCACGCTTGGCCACCGGCCGCGACGCCGTCGTAGCTTTCGACCACGCCTACCACGGCCGCACCAACCTGACCATGGCACTGACCGCCAAGGCCATGCCGTACAAGACCAACTTCGGCCCCTTCGCGCCCGAGGTCTACCGCATGCCCATGAGCTACCCGTTCCGTGAAGAGAACCCGGAGATCACCGGTGCCGAGGCCGCCAAGCGCGCCATCACCATGATCGAGAAGCAGATCGGTGGCGACCAGGTTGCCGCGATCATCATCGAACCGATCCAGGGCGAGGGCGGCTTCATCGTCCCGGCCGAAGGCTTCCTCCCGGCACTGGCCGCTTGGGCCAAGGAAAAGGGCATCGTCTTCATTGCTGACGAAGTCCAGTCCGGCTTCTGCCGCACGGGTGAATGGTTCGCCGTTGACCACGAAGGTGTTGTCCCGGACATCATCACCATGGCCAAGGGCATCGCCGGCGGCCTCCCACTGTCCGCCATCACCGGCCGCGCAGACCTGCTCGACGCCGTTCACCCGGGCGGCCTCGGCGGCACCTACGGTGGCAACCCGGTTGCTTGTGCTGCAGCCATCGCCGCAATTGGCACCATGGAGCAGCATGACCTCAACGGCCGTGCACGCCACATCGAAGAGCTGGCCCTGGGCAAGCTCCGCGAACTGGCATCTGAAGTTTCCGCGATTGGAGATGTCCGCGGCCGTGGCGCCATGCTGGCCATCGAACTCGTACAGCCCGGCTCCAAAGAGCCGAACGCCGAGCTCACCAAGGCAGTAGCCGCCGCGTGCCTCAAGGAAGGCGTCATCATCCTGACCTGCGGCACCTACGGCAACGTGATCCGCTTGCTCCCGCCGCTGGTGATCAGCGACGAGCTGCTCATCGACGGCCTCGAAGTTCTCGCTGCGGCCATCAAGGCCAACGCATAAGCTGCACCACGCAAGAGGAGGGCCGGGTTCATTCGTGAACCCGGCCCTCTCTCGCTTTAAATACTCAAATCCTACGCACCAGCCGCTGCCAGCCGGGAGCGCTTCTTCAACGCCGAGTTGTTCCGCGTTACACGAAGCATGTCCACCGTCAGCAACACCAAGGCCAGCCACACCACGCCAAAGCCGATCCAGCGCGCGGCCGTCATGGTTTCGTTGAACACCGTCAGCGCCACAATGAACTGAAGGATCGGCGCAAAATACTGGAGCAGCCCGATCGTGGTCATGGGCAACCGACGGGCAGAAGCACCGAAGAACAACAACGGCACCGCGGTGATGACGCCCGATGCCAGGAGCAGCCAGAAATGTCCCGGGCCCATCGAAGTGAGCGTCGCAGCAACGGAGCTTCCCAGAACCACCATGGTGATCGCTGCGAAGGGCGCCAGAACCACCGTCTCCACCGACAGGCTGGTCAGTGCGTCCACCTTTGGGCCCACCCGCTTTTTGACGAAGCCGTACAAGCCAAAGCTGAAGGCAAGGATCAAGGCGATCCACGGCAGCTGCCCGTAAGAGAACGTCAACACGCCCACGGCCAGGAAACCGATGACCACAGCGGCCCACTGCAGGCGGCGAAGCTTTTCCTTCAGGACGAAGACGCCGAGCAGCACCGACACCAGCGGGTTGATGAAGTAGCCCAAGGACGTTTCAACGGCGTGCCCTGTAGTGACTCCGAAGGTGTAGGTCAGCCAGTTAATGGCAATCAGCACCGCGGCCACGGCAAGGGGGCCAAACACGGAACGGTCCCTGAGCGCATTACCCAGGGCCTTCCAAGCCCGCGTGACCGTGATCAGAAGTGCGCAGAAAATCAGCGACCAGACAACGCGGTTGGCCACGATCTCAAGGGCCCCGGCGGGCTGAAGAATGAAGAAATAGAGGGGAAGGAGACCCCACAGGCCGTACGCGCCGATGCCGAACAGGATCCCCGCCGTCGACTCGCTACGCACGGGTTTGCCTGAGGTACCGGCACCGCCGGCTTTGCCCGCCGTACCCGGGCGGGCACCCGGCGTCGTGGGTTGCGTGGTGGAAGGTGGGCTGGAAGCTATCTGATCCGGTGTAGACACACTGTCGGCAACAGAGCCGGACCGCGCAATATTCCGCAATGTAACAGGGCTGTTGATGAAATGCCGTGACTCTTGCCATATAAGCGGCCCGGCGCGGAGCAGACCCCTAGAATTGGAGTCTGCACGCCCCTACGGCGGCGTGGCTCACTGCTTCGGAAGGGCTAACGGTGTCCAACTCAACCGATAACACTCCCCAACGGCCGCTTCGCGTTGCGATCATCGGTGCCGGCCCCGCCGGTGTCTATGCGGCGGACATCTTGACCAAGTCCACGGAGGTCAAAGAAGGCCGCGTGGAGGTCAGCATCGACCTCTTCGAGGCTTATCCCGCACCGTATGGCTTGATCCGGTATGGCGTTGCGCCTGACCATCCGCGAATCAAGGGCATCGTTAACGCGCTGCATAAAGTGCTGGACCGCGGCGATATCAGGTTCCTGGGCAACGTCACATATGGCCGGGACCTCACCCTCCATGACTTCCGTGCTTTCTATGACGCAGTGATCTTCTCCACCGGTGCCATCAAGGACGCAGACCTGAAGATTCCCGGCGTCGAGCTTGAGGGATCTTTTGGTGGAGCGGATTTTGTGTCCTGGTATGACGGCCATCCGGACGTTCCCCGGGATTGGCCACTGGATGCCAAGGAAGTTGCGGTGATCGGCAATGGCAACGTGGCCTTGGACGTAGCCCGCATGCTGGTCAAGCATCCTGAAGAGTTGCTGGTCACGGAGATTCCGGACAACGTCTACGCCGGGCTCAAGAAGTCCCCGGTCACCGACGTCCACGTCTTTGGCCGTCGAGGTCCCGCGCAGGTTAAGTTCACACCCTTGGAGCTGCGCGAGCTTTCGCACTGCAAGGACGTGGACATCGTGCTGTACCCGGAGGACTTCGAGTTCGACGACGCCTCCGACGAAGCGATACGCACCAACAATCAGATCAAAACCATGGTCAACACCATGACCAACTGGCTCGTTGAAGAACACACGGAGTCAGAGCAGCCGTCCTCCCGCCGCCTGCACCTTCATTTCCTGCACAGCCCAGCTGAAATCGTGGACTCGCCTGAGACCCCGGGAAAGGTGGCTGGAATGAAGTTCGAGCGCATGCAGTTGGATGGCACCGGAAACGTCAAGGGCACGGGGGAGTTCATCGAATACCCGGTCCAGTCCGTGTACCGTGCCATTGGCTACCACGGTTCGCCGCTGGAAGAGCTTGAGTACGATACCCGCCGTGGCGTCATACCGAACGACGGCGGACGCGTCCTGGATGCCGACGGAAACCACATGCCCGGCATCTATGCCACTGGCTGGATCAAACGCGGGCCCGTGGGCCTGATCGGGCATACCAAGGGAGATGCCTTGGAGACTGTTGGATTCCTGTTGGAAGACCGGCTGAACCTGCCACCCGCCCAGAACCCCGACCCGCAGGCGATCATCGATCTTTTGGATGATCGCGGGATTGAGTACACCACCTGGGAGGGCTGGAACCGGCTCGATGCCCACGAAACCGCGTTGGGTGCTTCCTGGTCGGCTTCGGATGAAAACCCGGACGGTGTGGTTCGTGAGCGCATCAAAGTTGTTCCACGTGAGGACATGATCAGAATTTCGCGTGGCTGACAATCTCCCGGTAACGAACTAGACTCCTGGGTACTGTGCCGCGCACCACCTGCGCAGCGCACTACGGGAGTTCCATGAAGAATTCAGTCCATCCTGCAGTTGCCGGTAGCGATGCCGGGAAGCTGTTGCAAAAGCGTGCCTTGGCCGGCCACGAACACTTGGACATTCTGCGCTCCAACTCATCCACCGAACTCTCCGGCCTGCGCCGATTGGTCCGCGAATCCTGGCAGCGTTCGGCCAGCCTGAAGGCCAATCCAGACGTCGCCGAAGCACCCCTCGCCATGGACAGCGATGAGCTGGAGCAGTACCGCCAGCATCATCCGTTGGCTGCCATCATGCCGGTCATCAGGAAACTCCTGGTCCAGCCCAGCCATGACAGCGGCCTCTTGGTGGCAGTGGGCGACGACGTTGGCCGGCTCTTGTGGGTGGACGGTGACCCTGCGATGCAGCGGCGTGCCGAAGGGATGATGTTCGTCGCCGGATCCGACTGGTCAGAAGCATCCGTTGGGACCAGCGCGCCCGGTACGGCCCTTGCCTTGGACCGCAGCATCCAGATCTCCGGCGCGGAACACTTCAAGAGGTCTGCCCATGCCTGGAGCTGCACCGCGGTGCCCTTCCATGACCCCGATTCCGGAGCTGTGCTGGGTGTTGTGGACATCACCGGTACGGATATCGCCGTGGCACCACACACGGTGTCCTTAGTGGAGGCAACTGTTGCTGCAGCCCAGGCGCAGCTTCGCATCGAACGCCTGCAGCGTGCCGCGGCTGTTCGGGACACGCCGCGTCGCCGCAGCGCGCTGCCGACTCCGAATCAGGCCTTGTATCGGAACAGCCTCCAGTTGCTCGGACGGGACCAAGCCCTGCTCAGCATTGCGGGCCGGACTGTTTCCCTGTCGGCACGGCACAGCGAGCTCCTGGCCGTCCTTTCCAGCCACCCTGGCGGTCTCAGCGCAGAGGACTTGTGCGCCGAGCTCTATCCAAGTGGTGGATCCCCGGCGACACTTCGCGCCGAGATGGTACGTCTGCGCAAGGTCCTCCACCAGCTCAGCCCGGATGCGGTTCCCGAGTCACGGCCCTACCGGCTGCCCGTCGAGTTGCTTCCTGACTCCGGGCAAGTACTGAACTGCCTGCAGCGAGGCGCGCACCGCATCGCCTTGGAAATCTACAAAGGTGCTGTCCTGCCGCGTTCGGAGGCGCCCGGCGTCGTGCACTTGCGCGAGCGCCTCTCCCACGTGCTGCGCGAAGCGTTGCTCAGTGACGGTAGCGTCGATTCGCTCCTCAAGTACGCTGAACTGCCCGAGGCGAAGTACGACGTCGACCTCCGCCTTGCCCTCCTCAGGCTGCTGCCGCCGCGCTCGCCTCGCCGCGCCGCCGTCGTCATTGACCTCGAACGCATCGACAGTGAGCTGGCTCACAAGGTTGCAACGTAGCTGCAACGTAGCGGCTCCTAGGCTCGGATTAACGGCGACAGCCACCGTGATTCGCAGCAAAGGAGCTAGCAATGACCGTTTACGCCCAGCCAGGTGCCGAGGGTTCGAAGGTTACCTTCAAGGACCGGTACGAGAACTGGATTGGCGGCGAGTGGGTTGCCCCGGTCAAGGGTGCCTACTTTGAGAACATCACACCGGTGACCGGCAAGGCGTTCTGCGAGGTTGCCCGTGGAACGTCCGAGGACATCGAACTGGCCCTGGACGCCGCCCACAAAGTCGCGCCTTCTTGGGGGAAGACCTCGGCCACCGAACGCGCGGCCATTCTCAACAAGATTGCCGACCGTATCGACGAGAATGTGGAGATGCTCGCCGTTGCGGAAACGTGGGACAACGGCAAGCCCATCCGTGAAACGCTCAATGCCGATATCCCCTTGGCCGCCGACCACTTCCGCTACTTCGCCGCAGCCGTTCGTGCCCAGGAAGGCCACCTTTCCCAGCTCGACGAGGACACCACGGCGTACCACTTCAAGGAACCGTTGGGCGTGGTGGGCCAGATCATTCCGTGGAACTTTCCCATCCTCATGGCCGTGTGGAAGCTGGCTCCGGCCTTGGCAGCCGGCAATGCCGTGGTGCTCAAGCCGGCCGAGCAGACGCCGTCGTCCATCCTTGTCCTGATGGAACTGATCAGCGGTCTTCTGCCTGCGGGCGTGGTGAACGTCGTCAATGGCTTCGGGGTTGAAGCCGGAAAGCCGTTGGCTTCGAGCCCGCGCATCCGCAAGATCGCCTTCACGGGCGAGACCACCACAGGGCGCCTCATCAGCCAATATGCATCCAACAACCTCATTCCTGTCACCTTGGAACTGGGCGGTAAGAGCCCTAACATCTTCTTTGACGACGTCGCAGCCCGGGACGATGCCTTCTACGACAAAGCCCAGGAAGGCTTCACGCTCTTCGCCTTCAACCAAGGTGAGGTGTGCACCTGCCCCTCCCGCGCGCTGGTCCAAGAGGGAATTTACGATTCGTTCATGGCCGACGTCATCGCCCGGACGCAGAAAATCATCCAAGGCAACCCGCTGGACACTGACACGCAGGTGGGTGCCCAGGCGTCCAACGACCAGCTCGAGAAGATCCTCTCCTACATCGACATCGGAAAGCAGGAAGGCGCCAAGATCCTCACAGGCGGCGCGCGGGCCGAACTCTCCGGTGAACTGGGCGAGGGCTACTACGTCCAGCCCACCATCTTCGAAGGCCACAACCGGATGCGCATCTTCCAGGAAGAGATTTTTGGTCCGGTGGTGTCCGTTACTAAATTCAGCGATTACAACGACGCCATCGGTATCGCCAACGACACCCTGTACGGGCTTGGCGCAGGTGTTTGGTCGCGCGACGGAAACGTCGCTTACAGGGCCGGACGGGAAATCCAGGCCGGCCGCGTGTGGATCAACAACTACCACGCCTACCCGGCCGGCGCTGCCTTCGGCGGATACAAATCCTCGGGCATCGGCCGTGAAAACCACGCCATGATGCTGGACCACTACCAGCAGACCAAGAACCTCCTGGTCAGCTACAACGAGAACAAGCTCGGCTTCTTCTAGGAGCCAGCCACCAGGGAAGGTTCACCATGAACAACCCCAGCTTGGACGCTGCGGTGACGTTGCCCGGGGAGGATTTCTCCCGGGTGGCGCTCACCGCGGCGGCCGTGGAGCTCCTACGTAAACTGTGGCTCCAGCACGGGCCACTGATGTTTCATCAGTCCGGGGGCTGTTGCGACGGCTCGTCCCCGATGTGCTTTCCCGCCGGGGAATTCCTCACCGGGGACTCCGATGTCCTCCTCGGAAGGTTCGACGTCGGATCGGTTCAGGAACCGCAGCCGCTGGAATTCTGGATGTCCAAGGAACAATTCGCCTATTGGTCGCACACCCACCTCACCGTGGACGTGGTCCTTGGCAGGGGAAGCGGGTTTTCGGTTGAGGCACCCGAGGGCAAACGGTTCCTCATCAGGTCTACCCTGATGGATTGGAATGTTCCTGGGATGTGACGAGGGGCCGTGAATCGGCTATTGGGTAACGACTATCCGGGCGTCTCAGTATCTGGAATAACTGGGGCCGTCCATTGGCCGGACACTATTCTTGATGAGTCCATCACCAGCCTCCTCCAGAATGTGGCACCTTTATGAACATTTTCAGGACCAAGTCGATCGAGCAATCGATCGCCGACGCCGATGAGCCCGGGCGTAAGCTCAAGCGCAGCCTCAGTACCTGGGACTTGATGATTATGGGCGTGGCCGTTGCGGTTGGCGCCGGGATATTCTCCGTTGGGGCCAAAGCCGCAGCGAACTTTGCCGGTCCGGCCGTCACGATCTCCTTTGCCATCGCTGCTGTTACGTGTGCCCTGGCCATCATGTGCTACGCGGAATTCGCCACGGCGATCCCGGTGGCCGGCTCCGCGTATGTGTTCACCTACGCGACCATGGGTGAAGTGCTCGCGTGGATCATTGGCTGGAACCTCATCCTGGAACTGTTTACCGCCGCGGCAGTGATCGCCAAATATTGGGGGATCTACCTCAGCAAGGTTTTTGCCTTGATGGGTGTTGACGTTCCGCCGGCGTTGAACGTCGGCGGCGTCGACCTCTACTGGGGTGCGTTCCTCATCGTCGCAATCTTTACCGTCCTGCTGGTCCTGGGGACCAAGTTGTCCGCACGCGTGGGCAATGTCTTCACGATCATCAAGATCGCCGTGGTGCTCTTTGTGATCATCGTGGGCTTCAGCTACGTCAAGTTCTCCAACTTCACGCCCTTCGTTCCCGCCTCGCAGCCGACCGCCGGAGCTGGTGCAGGCGACGTGATGAAGCAGTCCTTCTTTGGTTTCCTCACTGGCGCGGTCCCCGCCCAATACGGAACCTTAGGCATCTTTGCTGGTGCTGCGCTGGTGTTCTTCGCGTTCATTGGCTTCGACGTCGTGGCGACTTCCGCCGAGGAGGTCAAGAATCCGCAGAAGACCTTGCCGCGAGGGATCTTCAGCGGCCTGGCTGTGGTCACCCTGCTCTACATCCTGGTCTCGCTTGCCCTCACCGGCATGGTTTCCTACGCCCAGCTGGCCCAGGAAAAGAACCCCACCCTGACTACGGCTTTCGAGGCCGTAGGTAACACCGATGCCGCCAAGGTCATCGCTTTTGGCTCGTTGATAGGCCTGACCACGGTGATCATGGTGCTTCTTATGGGCCTCTCACGTGTGGTCCTGGCAATGAGCCGGGACGGATTGTTGCCCCGTGCCCTTTCGAAGACCAGCGCCAAACGATCCACCCCCGCGCGCCTGCAGATCATTTGCGGCGGTGCCGTTGCCTTGGTGGCCGGGCTGACGAACGTGGATCTGTTGGAAGAAATGATCAACATCGGGACACTGTCCGCGTTCGTGATGGTCAGCCTTGGCATCCTTGTCCTCCGCAAAAAGCGTCCCGACCTCAAGCCCGCGTTCAGGGTCCCCTTGGGTAAGGTGCTCCCATGGGTTTCTGCGGTCCTGTGCGTGTACCTGATGACAAACCTCGCTGTTGAGACGTGGATTTTCTTCGCCATCTGGTTGGTCATTGGCATCGTCATCTACTTCTCCTACGGACAACGCCATTCGAGGCTCAATGAGAAGTTCGCCTCGGCAAAAGCCGCGGTTAACGCTCCCGGTGGTGGCGCTGCCTACGATGCCGAAACAAGCGGTGGGTCCACGGACAGCAGCTACACCAAGGTCTGAACCCCCCCTAGCTGCCTGTCGGACAGCTAACGCCTCAGTGCTTTTGGAGCGCCCGGAACGGATGGTTCCGGGCGCTCTTTCATGCACTCTTGCCGGGTTGCCTCCCGTTAGGGAGCGGCATGAACGCTGACCCATTGCACCAGGGGCTTGAGCGCTTCCCAACGAGCGGCGACGTGTTCCACCGCAGCGTCCGTCGAGACCCAGGCAGGCTCTCCCAGATGCTCACGGGCAGATAGCGTCTTATGTTTGAGCAGCTCACCCCGGGGGTGGTCTTTGTCGAAACCGCGGGGAACGGTTTTGAGTTTTTCGCCCTCGACGGTAAACCCGGCTGAGGTCACGGAGTCCATGATGTGCTCCAACTCCAAGCCACTGTCCGGAGCGTCAACTGCGGCCCTGAAGCGCGTCAGTTGGGCTGGTGTGTGGGAATGGTATCCGCCGCCCACCAACAGACCGTCAGCGCTGACCTGGAGGTAATAGCCCACGCCCTCCTGGATCGCAGCGAAAGCTCCCTGTGCCGTCTTGTACGGAGACTTGTCCTGCGAAAACCTGACGTCCCGATTGGGACGAAAAATTTTGGCTGCCCCGAACTCCGGCTCCAACTCCGCAAGAAGAGCTGCCAACGGACCCCGCACGCAGTCGTCGTACGTCTTTTTGTGTTCCAACCACCACTCGCGGTTGTTGTTCTCTTCAAGCTCGGCGTAGAAGCGGAATGCAGCGGTCGGGATGCCCTCGAATGTGCTCATGAGAAGATCCTATGGATCGGGGCCGCGCCACAACCATAGGCCGCTATGGCTATGTGGAAAAAGAAAAGGGACACCCCGCCACGGAGATTCCGTGACGGGGTGTCCCAAGAAGCCGTAGAGCTTAGAGCTTGTTGGCTGCTTCAGCGTCGGACGTGGTCTGGCCGGCACCGAGGTTGGCGCGCAGCTTGGCACCGAGTTCGGCGTCGACGTTGGTCCAGTACTGGATAGCGCGTTCCTTGATATCGGCGCTCTTCACGCCACCGACGGCACCGGTGATCGTATCGAGGAAGCGGGCCTTGGCAGCTTCATCGTAGACCTCGCGGTACAAGGTTCCGGCCTGGCCGAAGTCGTCGTCCTCAGCGTGCAGGGTGTGAGCGGAGAGGGTCAGTTCTCCATCATTCTCCCAGCCGCCGGCGGGGGAGAGGGGCTCCACCGCTGCAGGTCCACCGACTGAGTTCGGCGCGTATACCGGAGTGGTGGGTGCGTTGAACAGGTAGCGGCCCTGGCCGTCCTGGCTGTAGTTGTGCACAGCGTTCTTCGGCTGGTTCACGGGGATCTGTGCGTGGTTGGTGCCCACGCGGTAACGGTGCGCGTCTGCGTAGGAGAAGATGCGGGCCTGCAGCATCTTGTCCGGTGAAGCAGCGATCCCCGGAACGAAGTTCGACGGCGCGAAGGTGGCCTGCTCGATCTGCGCGAAGTAGTTCTCCGGGTTTTTGTTCAGTTCCATGGTGCCCACGTGGATCAGCGGGTAGTCAGAGTGCGGCCACACCTTGGTGAGGTCGAACGGGTTGAACCGGTACGTCTTGGCGTCCTCATACGGCATCACCTGGACGTGCAGTTCCCACGAGGGGAAGTTGCCGGCGTCGATGTTTTCCTGCAGGTCGCGGATGTAGAAGTCTGCATCCGAGCCGGCAAGTGCTTCTGCCTGGTCTCCGGTCATGGAGTCCACGCCCTGGTTGGATTTGAAGTGGTACTTGACCCAGAAACGCTCGCCGGCCTCGTTGATCCACTGGTACGTGTGCGAGCCGTAGCCCTGCATTTCACGCCAGGAAGCCGGAAGGCCGCGGTCGCCCATGAGCCAGGTCACCTGGTGCGCCGACTCCGGGGAGAGCGTCCAGAAGTCCCACTGCATATCGGCGTCACGCAGGTGGCTGCCCGGGAGGCGCTTCTGGGAGTGGATGAAGTCCGGGAACTTGATGCCGTCGCGGATGAAGAACACCGGTGTGTTGTTGCCGACGAGGTCGTAGTTGCCCTCGGAGGTGTAGAACTTCACCGCGAAACCGCGAGGGTCGCGCCACGTGTCCGGGGAGCCGTTTTCGCCTGCGACGGAGGAGAAACGGATCAGCATATCCGTCTCGACGCCGGGCTGCAGGAAGGCTGCTTTGGTGTATGCGGAAACGTCCGAGGTGGTTTTGAACGTACCGAAAGCTCCGCCGCCCTTGGCGTGAACTACGCGCTCCGGGACCCGCTCGCGGTTGAACTGGGCGAGCTTTTCCACAAGGTAGTGGTCAGTCAGGATGATGGCACCGTCAGCGCCGACGGACTGTGAGTGAGCGTCCGAGGTGACGGGGGCACCGGACTGGGTGGTCGACTGAACGGGCGTGATATTCGCGGTCATCGTTCTCCTTTTTCTATTTCTTGGTTACGTGAGGTTTACGGGAAGCTGTTGTTTGGACTGGCAGTCCTGGCAGATGCCTTGGTAGAGGACGTCTGCGATCCGGATGGTCATGGGCTTGGAGTTCCCACTCCAGTGCGGCGTGAGGCACGGTGCGTGGCCCACAGCGCAATCGACGTCTTCAACACGGCCGCAACTGGTACAGACGGCGTGGTGGTGGTTGTCGCCCACCCGGGTTTCATAAAGTGCGGGGGAATGCGGTGGCTCGAACCGGCGCAGCATCTCAAGGTCAGTCAGGTCGCTGAGGACCACATAGACGGACTGCGCCGTTAGTTCCGGAAGCTCCTGGCGGGCGGCCGCGAGTATTCCTTCGGCGGGTGAGTGCGGGTGGTGCTGGACTGCTGCAAGCACAGCCAGGCGCTGTTTGGTGACTCGCCGGCCGTGGGCACGCAGCTCAGCGGCCCATGTCTCCTGTTCGGCTGTGAGTGCGGTCATGCATTCATTGAAGCACTTATTATTAGGAGTTCACAATAAGGCGTGGCTAACTTGGCGTGAACAAACCAGAACCTGCCGTTTAACCCGCTCGTCCTGCGGCCCGGGCTGGTGCGCGCTGATTAGGCTTACACGGTGGCAAAACTATTGGCGGACATCACCCCCCTCAAGGAGAGCCCCGCATTTCGACGACTCTGGCTGGGGGCGTCCGTAGCCGCCGTCGGTTCCCAACTGACCTTGGTAGCTGTCAGTTTGGAGGTCTACCGGCTGACCCAACAGAGCCTCTATGTCGGCTTGCTCGGCGTCTTCGCCTTGGTGCCCCTCGTCGTTGCGGGACTGTATGGCGGATCAGTGTCAGATGCCTACGACCGCCGGAAAGTTGCACTGATTGCTTCCCTGGTCCTGTGGGCATCCACGGCGGGTTTGGCGCTGCAGGCATGGTTGCACCTAGGCAACATCTGGATCCTCTACGTGTTGGTAGCTATCCAGAGCGGCGCCCAGGGAATCAACGGACCCGCACGCAGCGCGATCATCCCGCTGTTGGTCCGCAAGGAATTGCTTCCAGCTGCAAATGCGCTCAACATGCTCACCTTCGGCCTTTCGATGACGGCCGGGCCATTGCTGGCAGGCGTACTGGTAGCGAGCATCGGCTTCGGCTGGACTTACACCATCGATGTCATCAGTTTCACGTTCGCGCTGTGGGGCCTTTTGGGACTCCCGGCCATGCCGCCATCCCACGACGCCGCCCGGCCGGGACTTCGCTCAGTGGTGGAGGGATTCCGGTTCCTCGGCACACGCCCCAACGTCCGCATGACCTTCATCATCGACCTCATCGCCATGATCTTCGCCCAGCCGCGCGCTCTGATGCCGGCTATCGGAGCCGTGATGATCGGGGGCGGCGAAACCACAGTAGGGGTGCTCCTCGCGGCAACGGCGGTCGGTGCATTTCTCGCGGGCCTCTTCTCGGGACCGCTGGGACGGGTCCGACGGCAAGGGAGCGCAGTTGTGTGGTCCGTGATCGGCTGGGGTGGTTCCATCGCCGCCTTTGGCCTGGTGGTCCTCCTGGCCGGTGAATCAGGGCGTGGAGGCGTGACATCCTGGCTGATTCCCGCGGCTCTTTGCTGCGCGCTCGCCGGAATCGCGGATTCGGTCAGCGCCGTGTTCCGAACCACCATTCTCCAGTCGGCCACGCCTGACCATCTCCGTGGGCGCCTGCAAGGTGTGTTCGTGGTGGTGGTTGCCGGTGGCCCACGCATCGGTGACCTGGTTGCCGGCGGGGTCACCCGATTCCTCAGCGAGGGTGGGGTGCTGCTCGCGGGAGGGATGGTCTGCATGGTCCTGGCCCTGCTGGCCGCGCGAATCCAGCCCGGATTTGCGGCGTACGATGCCAAACACCCGACGCCGTAGGAACAGGACGGCCGCCGTCGTCGTTAAGGTCATTAGCTAATCCACGCGAGAACCGACGAAAGGGACGATGACAACGGTGCGAAACCACAACAACGGCCTCAAGACCGCCGCACTCTTTGGCGTGCTATGGGCGGTGTTGCTGGGACTGGGCGCCATCATCGGCGCCGGAACGCGGAGTGCCGCGCCGCTGTGGATCATGGCCTTGCTGGGTGTGGCCACCACGGCTTACGGCTACTGGAACAGCGATAAAATCGCGATTCGCTCCATGGCCGCCTATCCGGTCAGCGAAGCGCAGGCCCCGCAGCTCTATCAGATCGTCCGCGAGCTTTCGATGCGGGCCAACCAACCCATGCCGCGGATCTACCTCTCGCCCACCATGACGCCCAACGCCTTCGCCACAGGCCGGAACCCCAAGAACGCCGCCGTGTGCTGCACGGAAGGGATCCTGCACTTGCTCGACGCGCGGGAACTCCGGGGCGTGCTGGGCCACGAGCTTATGCATGTGTACAACCGCGACATCCTGACATCTTCGGTTGCCGCCGCGGTGGCTGGGGTCATCACGTCCGTGGGGCAGATGTTGTTGTTCTTCGGCGGCGGGGACCGTCGCAACGCAAACCCGCTCGCCATGATCGCAATGGCACTGTTGGCGCCTTTTGCCGCGTCCTTGATCCAGATGGCCATCTCGCGCACGCGGGAGTACGACGCCGATGAGGACGGAGCTCGGTTGACCGGCGATCCGCTGGCGCTTGCCTCGGCCCTGCGCAAGGTCGAGAACGGCGTCACACAGATTCCTCTCCCGCAGGACCAGAACCTCGTGAATGCTTCGCATCTCATGATCGCGGATCCATTCCGTGGCGGCGGAATGCGGCGGATTTTTGCCACGCATCCGCCCATGAAGGAAAGGATCAGCCGTCTGGAGCGAATGGCGGTCCGTTAGCCCCCGCCGGGTTAGGAGAACAGGCCTTCGCCGATGAAGCCACCCTGCTTAATGCCCGGTGGCACGGCGAACAGCCCCGAGCCTGTGTGTTTGAGGTAGTCCACGGATAGGGTGTCGCCCTTGGCCAGTGCCACTTGCATGGGCACGTAGTGGGTCCGAGGATCCTTGACGAACGCGATGAAGAACAACCCCGCATCCAAGTGGCCTAGGCCGTCAGAGCCGTCCGTGAAGTTGTAACCGCGGCGCAGCATCCGTACGCCGTCGTTCTGGTCTGGATGGGCGAGACGCATGTGCGAGTTAAGGGGGACCAAGGGGACTCCGTCCCGCCCGGCGAGCTTGAAGTCGGGAGCGCTGAACTCGTCGCCTCCGGACAGGGGCGCCCCGGTGCCCTTGGTGCGACCGATCAAACCCTCCTGTTCCCGAAGCGACGTCCTGTCCCACGTCTCTATGTGCATCTGGATCCGGCGTGCCACAAGGTAGCTTCCCCCGGCCATCCACTGCTCCCCGGCACGATCACCGGGAGCCACCCACACATGGTCGTTCACGAGGGAGTTGTCCTCCACTTTGAGGTTGTTGGTGCCGTCCTTGAAGCCAAAGAGGTTCCGGGGTGTCGCCTGCGCCCTTGAGGTGGATGAAGTGCGCCCAAAACCCAACTGCGACCAGCGCACCCGGACCTTGCCGAAGCCGATCCGGGCCAGGTTGCGGATGGCGTGGACTGCCACTTGGGGGTCGTCGGCGCAGGCCTGGATGACGATGTCCCCGCCAGTGCGCCCGGGCTGAAGAGCGTCCCCAGGAAAGTGCGGAAGATCGATCAGGGCTTCGGGGCGGCGTCCCTCCAGGCCGAATCGGGCCTTGCCGTCCTTCTCGAAAAGCCCCGCCCCAAAGCCAAACGTCAAGGTCAAATGTGCGGCGGCGAGATCCAGCGCCTCCCCGGTGTCCTCGGGCGGAGCGTTGTACGGTCCGTCGACGGCGCCAGTCTCGCCGGTGGGCTTGCCGGCAGTCATGGCCTCCGCTGCGGCGGTCCAATCACGCAGGAGCTTGATCAGGTCCTTGCGGTCCTCGGTGGTTACATCGAAAGCGGCCATGTGGAGGCGGTCCTGGGCGGGAGTGGTGATTCCGGCCTGATGGTCGCCGAAGAAAGGCACCACGGCGGCATCGGTGCCAGGCGCGGTAGCTGCTGCCGATGTGGCCGCGACTGCGTCGTGGCCTAGAAACCCGGCAGCCAGGCCGGCGACGGCCCCGGCACCGCCAATGCCCGCAATGGACAGCAAACCGCGGCGCGAAAAGCCGCTCGTCCGTCGAGGTTCGTTCGCTGCACCGCCGTCGGCTGCACCGCCGTCGGCTGCACCGCCGTCGGAAACCTCCCCGGTGTGTCCGAAAGGACAGCCGCTCACAGCACCACCGAAGCGGTGAGCTTGGAGAGGGGTTCGCCCAACGCGTCGACCAAGGCCGCAAGCTGCTGCACCTGGTCCTTGCTGAGCTCGTTGTAGTAGGCAAAGCCGTCGACCTTGGCGTGCTTTTTCAGCTCTGTTTGAAGGGCGGTGAATTTCTCGTCCAGTGAGGTGGCGAGAGCCGCATCCTTTTCCTTCAGTGCAGGCTTGAGACTTTCGAAGGCGATCCGGGCGCCGTCAACATTGGCTTGGAAATCCCAGAGGTCGGTGTGCGACCAGATCTCTTCCTCGCCGGTGACCTTACCGGTGGCCACCTCATCGAGGAGTTCCTTGGCGCCATTGCCGAGCTTGTCCGCCGTCAGCGTCACGGACCGGGTCCGTTGGACCAGATCCTCCGTGTTGGCGACCAGCTTGGTGGAGACAGCCTGGCGTTCCGCCTGCGTCATAGGTGTGTACCCGGCGGGTGGGAACAGGTCTTTTTCAGCCCGGTGCCAGCCGGTCCATTCCTGCCCCGGCTCAAGGTCCGCCTCGCGGGCGTCCAATTTCGGATCGAGATCAGAAAAGGAACCCGCTACTGGTTCGATGCGTTCCCAGTGCATGCGCGTGGCTGCATAGAGATTACGCGCCTTGGCCGCGTCTCCGGCAGCGAAGGCAGCCGCGAAGTCTTTGGTCCCCGTCAGCAATTGATCGCTCTGGTCCTTGACGTAGGCTGCGTACTGCTGGGTCCCGGTATCCAGGAGTTTCTGGTGGTCGGCATTGACGCTGGGCTTGTTGCGCGAGTCCGTGACCTCGAAGGCGCCGCGGATACCGTCCCCCTGCATCCCCGGCTTGCACGCCGTGGTGTACTTGCCAGCGGAAACCGTGACAACCAGGTTCCGGGTGATGCCTGGCCCGATGTTTTCCACTTCGCCGAGGATGCGCAAGCCATCTTCGGCGAGCAGATAGTACTCGGTGATTTCGGTTCCGTCGTTCTTCACAGAGAACGTCAGGGTGCCACTCGGGGCGCTGCTGGCGGATACCTTGCACTCGGTTGCGGTGCTGCTCACCTGAATGGGGCCGCCAGTTGCGCTCGCAGGTTTGGCATTGTCCGTGCAACCAGTCAGTACCAAAGGCACTGCGACTGATACGCCGAGCACGGCAAGGACTCTACGGAATGTGGGCGAAGCGGGCATGGGGGTGCCAGGCATGGACGTGTCCTTTAAGTTCGAGGGGAAGCGAGTGTGAGCGGGACGGGATCAGGGGTGCGCGGTGACCGCGGCAGCCGGACTGCGTACCGGTTGCGCAGCAGGAGACCTATTGGCGCGGATGTACAGGAACAGCACGGGAATGACGTACATTAACCAGACCGTGGCCTCGAGCCAAGTGGTTGCGGGGGAGAAGTTCAGGGTGCCTTTGAACAAGGTGCCGTACCACGACGACGGCGGCACGGCGGCTGAGACGTCGAAGGCCAGGCTGTGCAGGCCGGGGAAGATGCCGGCTTCCTGCAGGTCATGGACGCCGTAAGCCAACACGCCCCCGGCGATGATAATCAGTCCAACTCCGGTCCAAGTGAAAAAGCGGCCCAGGTTCACTTTCAGGACTCCCCGGTGCAGCAGGTACCCAAGGCCAGCGGCAGCCAAGAGACCGAGCAATGCACCCAACAGTGGAAGAGTGCTTGCTCCGGTGGACTGCGCGGCGGCCCAAATGAACAGAGCTGTTTCCAGCCCTTCACGGCCCACGGCCAGTGCTGCCACTAAGACAAGTCCCCATGCGGCGCCGTCGGCAGCCTTATCCACGTGCGAGCGCAACTCGCCGCCCAGGCTGCGCGCCGTGCGCGCCATCCAGAAGACCATCCAGGTCACCAAGGCGACAGCGACTATGGACAGGCCGCCACCGATTGCCTCCTGTGCCTCGAAGGTCAGCCCGCGGGGACCGAAGGTCAGGAGGGCGCCGAATCCAAGGGATACAGCGATGGCGAGGGCAACGCCGGCCCATAGCCTCGGGATCAAAGACTGCCTGCCTGTTTTGACGAGGTAGGTCATCAGGAGGACAACGACGAGCGATGCCTCGAGGCCTTCGCGCAGGCCGATCAGGAAATTGGCGGTCATGATCAATTCTTTCGCTAAGGGGAGCCGTACTTAGGCTCGCCTAATGAGAAAGAATACTGTGTGGTGGTCATTACGCAAAGTTTTCGTGACGTAATGAAGAAGTCACTGATGGGTGTGGGCGCTGCGTCGTGGCGACCTATGTGTTTTTGCCCTTGAGGATGAGCAGGAGCTTGAGGCCGACGGCGACTTCGTCCGGGTTATCCGAGGATCGGAGGTCTTCGGCGAACTGGTGGATGTCGGCGAGCTTGTCACCGGTTGCGGGGCGTAGTTCAGTTGTCACCGTCATACGGTGACAGCACATTCTGAGCGTAGCTGAGGAGACGACGAGGGCCGCAGGAGCACAATTGCTCGCTGCGACCCTCGGTGCCTGCGGAACGGACTTAGCTGCGGAAGTTGACGAACTGAAGATCCGCTTCGTCGAACTTCTTCAGGATATTCATGGTCTCCTGCAGGTCATCGCGGGACTTGGAGGTGACGCGCAGTTCATCGCCCTGAATCTGGGACTTTACTGACTTGGGGGCCTCATCGCGGATGATCTTGTTGATCTTCTTCGCGATGTCTTGGGCGATGCCCTCCTTGATGGAGCACTCAAGGCGGAACTCCTTGCCCGAGGGGAACGGTTCGCCCTGCTCCAACGATTTCAGTGAGATGCCGCGTTTGATGAGCTTGGACTGGAACACATCCAGGACAGCGAGTACGCGGTCCTCCGAGTTGGCCTTCATCAGGATCTTTTCACCGCTGAAATCGATCTCTGCGCCCACGCCCTTGAAGTCGTAACGCTGGGCGATCTCCTTCTGGGACTGGTTGAGCGCGTTGGCGACCTCTTGCTTGTCTACCTTGCTGACGACGTCGAACGTGGATTCGCCTGCCATGACTCTCCTTAGGTTGGGGGCCCTTTAAGGGCGGTTGGTCTGGCATCCAGCCTAGTACGGACGGCCACTGTTGGAGCGGTGGACAGCTTTCACAGTTCGCTCACAGCACACGCTTGGCTGGAACCGAGGACCTGGCCGGAGAGTTGTACCAAGTTGAAGAGCACAACCGGAGGTAAGCATGAGCACCAAGGCCGTCCGTTACGTCGGTAAGTCCGCCTCTGCGGCAGCGGGTTCTATCGGCACGGCAGCAGTAGCGGCAGCAAGTGTGGTCGCTGCAGCCGCCGTCGCGGCATCCATAGTCCTCAGCCCCGTCCCTAACGCCGACGCGCGAATGGACGGCATCCACACTGATCTGCTCCGTGCTGTGCAGCTAAACCAGATCACCGCCGAGCAGGCCCAAAAGTTCGAAGCGAGGCTTGCTGGCCGAATCCTCGGGCAGGCTTGAAATACCGTAGCCTCGAGGCCCGGGTTTGCCGATTAGATTCTTCGCGGGAAGTTCTGTAAGGTTGTCTCTGCCTTCGGTTACCGGATCGGAAAGAAATGGTCTCCGGAAGTGATCTTCTTTTGAAGTTCGGCAGATTACCCGAGCGGCCAAAGGGGGCTGACTGTAAATCAGCTGGCAACGCCTACGGGGGTTCGAATCCCTCATCTGCCACAAGTGTGATGAGTCGAGACATCCTTCACGGATGAGTCGAGTCATCGGTTACACCCCGGTCTTCGGACCGGGGTGTTTTTCTTTGTCCGGATTCTCTGGGTTGGTAGTTCTTGGTGGGGTCGATGGTGAGTTCGCGGATGATCTCGCCGGTGGTTGCGTTGCTGATGGTGACGTCGGCGTCGTGGATGAGCATGAGGACGTGCGTGCCGGCGTGGGCGCGGCCGATGCCGAGGTGGCGGAGGCGTCCGGCGTGGCGGAGGGTGAGTTTCCCGAATTTGTCGACGCGGTCAACGCGGCGGCGCCAGTGGTCTCCTTGTTTCGCTCCGGCGGGTGCTGCTTTGGGTGTCGCGGCGTAGGCGGCGGCGGGCGTTCGGCGGCCCAGGGCGCGGTGGGGGCTTTCGTGGTTGTAGATCTCCGGAACGTGTCCAGTTGTTTGTTGAGGTCTTTCAGGGTGTGGGCGCGGGGTTGCCCGGTGAGCCAGCGTTTGAGGGTTTGGTGGAACCGTTCGATTTTTCCTTGGGTTTGCGGGTGCCCGGGGCGGCCGTTCTTTTGGGTGATGCCCACGGACGCGATGAGGGTTTCGAAGGCGTTCCGGCCGCCGCGGCCGCCGGCGAGGCGGGTGGTGTAGACCATGCCGTTGTCGGTCAGGGTGGAGG